>CAYRWK010000028.1:0-10028 GCA_964427965.1 uncultured Candidatus Saccharibacteria bacterium
ATGAAAATATCAAAGTCAGCCTCGCCATAAGGGGCCAAGTGTACAATTCCTGTACCCTCCTCGTCATTAGCATGATACGAGGAAACAGTTTTAAAACACCCTTCCGTTCGTTTTGAAGAATAGTAATCAAACGGGGGTTCGTACTCAATTCCAACTAAAGTCTTACCGCTCACCTCCTCAAGTGTAGAGTAAGTTTTTCCTTTAAAAATTTCTTCAGCACGGTTTTTTGCAACATAATATTGTAAACCATCACACTCTACCTTGGCGTAAACCAGCTCCTCATTTACAGCCAACATAAGGTTGCCTGGAATTGTCCACGGGGTTGTGGTCCAAGCTAAAAAGTAAGTGTTATTCTGATTTTTTATTGCAAATTTAACAGTAACAAAAGTATCTTCAACATCCTTGTAGCCCCCCTCAGCTACCTCATGTGAAGAAAGAGAGGTCCCAGCTCTGGTTGAATATGCAACAACCTTATAACCTTCGTATAACAGACCCTTCGCAAATAATTCTTTTAGAGACCACCACATGCTCTCGATATAATCCCTATCCATTGTTGCATAAATAAACTTAGGATCGAACCATCTACCCAAAAGGGTTTCATAGTGAAAAATTATGTCTCTGTTACGGGTTATTGCTTCTCTACATAGGTTGTTAAACTTTGCAACGCCGTAGGCTTCTATGTCGTCCTTCTTTTTAAAACCCAATTCTTTTTCAACCTCGTATTCAACCGGAATACCTTGACAATCCCAACCCATATTTCTTTCAACCAAATAGCCTTTCATAGACCAATATCGTGGGATCAAATCTTTTAGAGTCCATGTGATTGCATGACCGTAATGAGGAATACCGTTAGCAGTAATAGGACCATCGTAATATACCTTTTTTTGAGAATTCTTTCTGGCTGAAGTCAAAACGTTTACAATATCAAGCTTTTTCCAGTAGTCAGCAACATTTTTTTCAAGCTCAGGTATATTTGGTACAGAGTCCATCTGTTTAAACATATTGGTATATTAACAAAAAACCCGTGGGAGTTAAAGAATTAACCCAAAAAGCAACTAAATAGCAAAAAACAAATCAGTGGTATAAGCGCGGTAAATCAGAACGCCTATAACAACAAAAGCAAAAAGTATCAAAAGTGTAAATAAAAAGTAATATCTTTTCATATCCTAACTCTATTTCTTCCAAAGAACGTCATCTATTCCGTACATAAAGTTATCATAACGGGATAAAACAAACAATAAATCCGATAGTCTATTAAAGTACTTAAGCATGGGTTCCCGGCCAACCTTTTTATCAAAGTAGTACGAAACCAAAACTCGCTCTAATCTGCGGCATACAACCCGAGCTAGGTTTAAATATTTAGACTTCTCTGTGCCACCTGCAAGAATAAAGTTTTTTAGTGAAGGAAGTTTAGAATCCAATAAATCTATTTGTTTTTCAAACTTTTTTACCTTAACGTTTAACCACAAATAGTCTTTACTAACAGCATTTGGATTAGCAACGACACCGCCGATCTGCAATAAGTCTCTTTGAATATCTTGAAGGTCGCATAAGGCAATAAAAGCATTAAACTCGTCCAAGGTGCCCAACACTTCAAACACAGCCTCTGCTTTGGAAGTTTTGGCTCCAAAGAGTAAGGAGGTACTGCCCTCATCACCGTTTTTTGTGTATATCTTTACCATTACCCTATTTTAGCAGACCGGTGCAAGCAAAATACGTTTGCTAAGCCTAACAAACGCTATAACCACAAATGTAGCACTTAGAACAACCTTCTTCTAAAACAAGACTGGAATTGCCACATTCAGGACACATATTAATGTATGAGGCTACCGACACTTCTTTTTTTGACTCTGCAACTTCATTATGCCCATTTGACCTGACTTGAACATCAAACTCCTCGGCAAGAACCTTGGCAACAGCATCGGGAATGGAACTAACTCTTTTCCTACCAAACCCCACTGATTTTGCTCCCCCAATACCAATTAACTGAACCACAATCTCTTTTACTGTCTTAACCGGATCAAGAGATACTCTTAACCAACCGGATATAAGTCTACCTAAAGCTTCGGAAAGAGCTGCCACATCACTACCGGCTTTACCGACATTAGCAAATACCTCAACCGGTTTATTCTGTTCATCTTTGTTAACGGTAATAAAAGCCTTGCCTTGAGGGGTCTCCACTTTGTAGGTAACACCCATTAACTTATAACCACGATCCTTTTCGGAGTAAGAAAGTTCAACAACAGGAGCGATCTCTTTCTTATCCTTGGTGTCTTTAGTACCTTTGGTTTCAAGAACAACCTCTTGTCTGCTTCCTGTGACATAAACTGTTAAACCTTTACAACCCATTTCCCATCCCATCATATAAACCTTTGCTACATCATCAAGAGTTGCACCTGCAGGAAAGTTGCATGTCTTGGAAATAGAGTTATCAATAAAAGCTTGAATGGATGCTTGCATCAAAATATGCTCCTCGGGTTTAATGTCCAAAGAAACAACAAACACTTTTTTCATCGAGTCGGGAATCTCATCGATATCTTGGCAAGATCCGGATATAAGAACTCTTTCAATAATCCTATTCTTGTCAACTTCCTCTAGATTTAATGTATTTAAGGCTTTCTCGAAGATGGGACTGGTGTATGTAAGGGTTAGCTTACCCGCATCTCCCGCCGCCTGATAAACATTTCGCATATAGGCCAAAGCAAAAACCGGTTCGCAGCCATACCCTTCAACCCCCGCAACCGTAGAAATAGTACCCGTGGGGGCAATTGTTGTCGTTGCGGCATTTCTTATACCAAACTGCTTGATGTTTTGGGAAATAGTATCCCAATTTAATTTGGGACGTCCAAAATCCCTTGTAAAAGGCTTAAGTGGGGCTGGAGTTTTCCAAGTGGGATTTCTTGGATCGTAGATACTCCCTTCAATTTTTGGAAAAGCTCCTCTTTCTTTTGCAAGTTCAATGGATTCTTCCATGGAGTAATAACGCATAAACTCAGAAACTTGGGCAGCAAACTCAGCGCCCTCCTCACTACCGTATCTAACTCCCATCGAAAACATCACGTCAGCAAGACCCATAAAGCCAAGCCCAATTCTTCTGCAATTTTCAGCAGCCTCTCTAAGTCTCGGGACAGCAGGCACGTATTTATTTGCAGTCACCACGTTATCCAAAAAGTGAGTTGCTAGTTTTACAGTTGTCTTGAGATCCTCCCAATTTAGATTACCTTTAGTATCCAGGTGCTCCGATAGGTTTATTGAACCAAGACAGCAGTTTTCATTTTTCCCTAACCATTGCTCGCCACACGGATTGGTAGCTTTAAGCTCATACAAATGCGGTACAGGGTTATATCTATTTGCCTCATCAATAAACAATACTCCCGGCTCACCATTTCGATGTGCAAACTCAACAATAATCTCAAAGATCTCACGAGCCCTTGGCGATTCCACCACCTGCTTATTATGTGGATCAATCAAGTCGTAAGTAGTATCGTTTTTCACAGCCTCCATAAACTTATCTGTTAAAGCCACGGAGATATTAAAGTTAGAAATAGCTCCCTCGGAAGATTTACATTTAATAAATTCTCTAATATCCGGATGATCTACTTTTAAAACGGCCATGTTAGCTCCGCGTCTAACACCTCCCTGCGCTACTTCCCCAAAAGCGGCATCGTATACTCGTAAAAAACCAATAGGACCGGTAGCTTTACCCATACTACTTATTACCAATGAATTTTTAGGTCTAAGATCAGAAAATGAAAAACCATTACCTCCCCCAACCTGTTGAATCAATGCGGCGTTTCTTAATGTTGAAAATATTCCATCAGGAGATTTCCCCAAATCGTCTTCAATAGGCAGTACAAAACAGGCAGCCAACTGACCTAACGGTGTACCGGCACCGGTAAAAGTGGGTGAGTTAGGAAAAAACTTTTTAGTGGAAATTAAATTATAAAATTCAATTTCGGTGGTCTTGCTATCTCTAAAGGGAGCATCCGGTTCAGCAACCACACGACTGACCCGATCAAACATATCTTCGACAGTTTCAGCAAGCACACCCTTTTCATCTTTACGCAAGTATCTTTTCTCTAAAATTTTTCTGGAGTTTTCACTAAACTGAACTTGGGTATTTTTAATAGGCTTTGGTAAACCTGTATTATCGGAAGTACTATTAGTATTAGGCGCAGAAACAGAAGGATCTAACCAATTCATATGGCAGGAAATTTCATGAGGCGACAATCTTCACTGCCTGCAAAGCTTGACGACCCACAAAATTTTTAATAAATTTTGTACTTATAGAATCTAACCATAAGTTTAATCTTCAAACCACTAATGTATATTATTTTATATAGGGATTTATATTGGTGTGATTACTTTCCTCTAAGAAAAGCGGGAATATCGTACATAGTACCTTTATCCTCTTCCAAATCTTCTTGATGCCATGTATCTTCGGGCTGTTTAGGCTGTTTCGGGCCTTCAGTTGGCTCTTTAGTCTCTTTTACCGGCTGTTCGGGATTATCTGATTTTTTCTTTTCAGCGGGAGTTCCCTGAGGTATACCATATTTTGCTCGTAAATCCTCGGCATCAAAACCGGTTGCAATAACAGTAATTTTAATTTGATCAGTCATGGTATCGTCAATAGTTGTACCGTAAATAATGTTAGCGTCGGCGCTGGCGGCTTCAGTAATAATCTTAGCGGCAGCATCAACTTCTTTCATTGTCAAATCCTTACCGCCAATTACGTTAAATAGTATGCCGGTGGCTCCTTCAACAGATAACTCCAGCAAACTCGAAGAAATTGCAGCCTTAGCCGCAGTAACCGCACGACCCTCACCTGTTCCGATACCAATGCCCATTAAAGCACTACCTGCGTCTTTCATAATTGCTCTAACATCTGCAAAGTCCACATTAATAAGACCCGGCATCACAATCAAATCAGATATACCTTGTACACCTTGGTTTAACACGCTATCTGAAACTTTAAACGCCTCAAATACAGTGGTGCTGTCATCGGCGATCTCAAGTAATTTTTGGTTGGGAATAATAATTAATGCGTCAACTTCTCTTCGTAACTCATCAATACCTTTTTCGGCGTTTCGCATTCTTTGAGCACCCTCAAAAGCAAACGGTTTAGTAACAACACCAATAGTTAAAGCACCAATTTCTTTTGCGATATGAGCAACAATAGGAGAAGCGCCTGTTCCTGTACCTCCACCCATACCTGCAGTAACAAAAACCATATCGCTACCCTCTAAATTCGATTTTAATATCTCTATGGATTCTTCGGCGGCCTCTCGTCCAATCTCAGGATCGGCGCCCGCACCAAGACCGTTGGTTAATTCTTGACCTATAGGTACTTTTACAAAAGCTTTGCTAACTGAAAGTGCTTGTGCGTCAGTATTTATTGCAACAAATTCCACTCCGTTAATCTGTCCGGAATCAATCATGTTGTTTATGGCATTACATCCGGCACCACCTACACCAACAACTTTAATCTTAGCGAACCTTTCAATTTCCGGTTTTACATACATATTTAGTATTTGATCTTAGGGCAGAAACGATCGTATTTTTTCAAAAAGTTTAGAAAATCTTAATGTGATCTTACCCTGACTTTTAGCAAAAGGCAAGACTGCTCCGCTCTTTACAAAACTTACTCCATATAACACCGCACCAACCGTTGCTGCAAAGGCCGGTCCTTGGATTTCATCTATCAACCCCGTAACCCCTTTGGGATATCCGATTCTTACAGGCATTTTTAAAACATTCTTTGCAACCTTCTCGATTCCGGACGTTAAAGCGCCCCCACCTGTTATTACAAGTCCTGCGGGCAATTTTCCGGATAAGTTTGCTTTCTTAATCTCCAAAGCAACCAAACTAAAAATCTCATTTAGTCTTGCATCGATGATTTCATATAATAACCTACGAGGAACAGCTTCAACTTCCAAACCAAACTCAGACACATCAAAATCTTCCTGACGTTTAGACTTATCTCCCAAAATATAATCAGGACGTTCACTGCTTAACTTAAGTTTAATTTTTTCTGCATCCTCAAGTCTTGCTCTAAGTCCAATTGCTAAATCATTTGTTACATGCCTAGCTCCAATAGGTAAAACACAAGAATAAATGGGAGAACCTTCTAAAAAAGTAATAATGGAGGTTGTCCCGCCTCCAATATCCATTAATATTACCCCTAGTTCTTTTTCTGTATCGGTAAGTACAGCCTCAGCTGAAGCAAGTCCCGTATAAACAAACTCATCAACATTTACTGCGACTTGCTGGACACATTTAGCTAAATTTTTTAAAGCTGTTGCCGAACCATGAATAATATTCGTTTCAACCTCAAGCCTCACTCCGGACATACCAACCGGATCTTTAATCCCATCCTGCCCATCAACCATAAAATCTCTTGGAATAACATGAATAATTTCTCGTGAGGACGGAAGGGACACAGCTTGTGCGGCTTCGGTTACTCTTACTACATCTTCAGATACAATTTCTGAATCTTTTTGTGTGTTTACTGCAACGACACCGTGGGAATTTTGAGTCTCAATATGACTGCCATTAACTGTAACAAACGCCGATGATACCGATACTCCGGCCATTCTCTCAGCTCTTTCTAAGCTTGAGGAGATAGCCTCAACTGCAGCATCAATATCAACAACATTGCCCTTGCTAATACCTTTTGAGGGCACGTTTCCAGAAACCCCAATTACCGAAATCTTGTTTTCAGAAACGGCCGCAACTGTAGTTGAGATCTTTGTAGAACCTATATCAATACCTGTAATAATTCTTTCTTTGGGCATAAGGTTAGTCAGTCATATGATACTATGACTTTATCATAACGTAAATCAATTTTCTTTACTTTCTTGCCTTCCAAAGCTAATTGTTTTAACAAAGTCTCAAGTACCGCAACCGACTCACTCTTGTTTTTATCATTAGCAATCAGCACTTCCACTCCGTTAGTTACAAAAAGTCGTTCGTATCTTTGATGAAAACTCATACTACTTGCATCAATTTCTCTTTCGTTTAAAGCGGCAATTAATTCTATAAAAACGGGAACCATTGTTTCATCCACAAAGGATCCAACATTAATATCTCCTTCATACTTTATCTCAGGTAAATTAGTTTTATCTTTTTCTACTAATCCTAAAACATAGCCATCCTCATCCACCATATATGGATTTTCAGGATCAGTATTAAAAATTAGTGCCAACGGAGTTCTTTCCATAACTACAATATCTACAGTTGACGGTAATTTCTTTGTAACCTCAATCTCTTTTGCTCCCTTAAAACTGGATGCTAAAACTGATTCCAATTCCTGTTCTTTAAAATCAAAAATACTTTTTCCAAACACTCTATTTTTTGTAACCTCAGTAATGTCACTTAAACTCACAAAGTTTTTGGTGCCGGTTATGTTAATTGCATCAACAATAAAAAAGGATGATTTAAATAACGCAAAGTAACCTGCAACACCTATTGCCGCAACACATACTACAACCGCAAAAGGTTTTACAACGGCTACCATCTTACGCCAAAAGACTTTGGTTTTTGCCGCTTTAACATTATTCCTGCGTTCTTTAAATTTAATAAAAACTTTACCTGATTTTTTTTGAGACAATCTTCGATAGTTTTGAGCAGTTGCTTCTTGTGAGTTCATTAATATTATTCTACAAAGCTAAAATGGTTTTTGCTATGACACTTGCAGCATTTGGATTTATTGTATCTTTCAACGTCGCATCGTGCAGGTGAATACTAGTCAACTCTCTTAAAACTGTTTTTAAAGTATCTACCAGATTTTGAGGGGTTAATTCTTTTTCCTCCAAAATCGTAGCTAATCCTGCTTCTTTAAGTACCTTTGCATTTTCAAATTGTTCGTTGTGTGAAACCCACGGAATTGGAATTAAGACGCATGGTTTTTCTAATGCCAGTAATTCAGCCGTGGTATGAGCACCGGATCTGGACACTACTACGTTGGCTTTTGCATAAGCTTCACCTACAGCATCAGACATAACAAATTTACGCAAAAAGTAGTTACCTGGAACTTTTTGGTCAATCTTACTGTACTCTATTGTCAAAATATCAAAATCTTTATACTCGGAATGATCCCCGCATTGATGAATAACATTAGCTACACTAAGTAGCTCCGATAACGCTTCTTTAACAGCTTTGTTTATCTTTACCGAACCTGTTTTTCCGGCCGTAATATAAATTGTTGGCAGTGAGTTATCCGTATCAAATTCATGTGAGTTTCTTGAGTATATTTCAGTTCTCAAAGGTAGCCCGGTAAAAACAACTTTTTTCTTGTTAAAGAACTTAGCAGAACTTGGCCACGAAAGCATGATTTTTTTGGCAAATAATGCAATTACCTTGTTAGCATAACCAACCACCACCGTTTGCTCGTGTGTAGCAGAAGGAATACCCAAAAGCCATCCGGCTACAACTACAGGTACGGCCAAATAACCGCCAAAAGATAGTATTTTATCCGGCTTAATTTTTAACAATAAAAAGAAAGCTTGAATAAATCCGAAAGGTACTTTTAGCAACCTCACTATGCTAAAAGTTCTATACACCTTTCCTGCTTGTAAAACATAAAAAGGTATTCCCGAAGCAGTAATCTCCCTGTACTCAAGAGTTGGATTTTTATCTCCGAGCATTGAATATTTATGCCCAATCCAAACAAGCTGTATATCAGGCTGTTGTTTTTTTAATTCTTGAATAACGGGCAACGCACTGCTATGGTGCCCTCCGGTGATTACTATCTTCATACAATATATATTACTCTTTTTTTCTACCTATACTTGCTAAAACGCCAAGACCCATCAAACTAAAAATCATAGAAGAACCTCCATAAGAAATCAACGGCAAGGGAACTCCGGTAAGCGGGATCAGCTTAGTCATGGCTGCAATATTCACAAAAAACTGCAGTCCCATCCAAGAAGTTATACCAACAGCTAACATTCTTCCAACATTATCCGTAGCTTTTTTTGCAATAGATAGACCTTTATAAATAAAAAAACCAAAAAGCATTACTACAAAAGTTGTACCAATAAATCCAAGCTCCTCACCAATAATGGCAAAGATAGAATCGGAGGCCACCTCGGGCAAATATTGAAATTTTTGACGTGATTGGCCAAAACCCAAACCAAAAATCCCACCTGACCCCAAAGCTATAAGTATTTGTTTTATATGATAGCCCAAGGATAGCTCTTCTCCGGAAGTTAACCCTAAAAGTGTAAAAAGTCTCTCCCTCCTATACTCAGACGTAAGCATAAAAATAGTTCCCAAAGCACCAAAAACAGGCATGCTTAAAAATAGGGGTAAAACCGGTCCGTTGGACGAAAAGTACATGCAAGTAGCGATTAAAAAGGTTAAAGCAGCAGTACTCATGTTAGGTTGAAGTACGATTAATCCTGCCACCACCCCGGAAGTGACTAAATAAACCCAAAAAGACCTCATAGGATCGTTTTTGTTTTTATTAAGCTGAACTGCAAGATATAAAATGAGGGCAAACTTCATAAGCTCGCTTGGTTGAAAACCTAACACCCCAAGCAAAGGTAGTCTAGGTAAAGGTGCAGGATTTAAATAAAGCCATCTATACGCACCATTAATGCAGGGTGTAAATATAATCGAGTTTCCGCAAGTTAAAATCCCAAGTTTTGTTAAAAGTCCAAGAAGTGCTAAAACCGCTAAAGGAATTAGTGCCAGTACAAAAAGCAGATATGCTACTCGTGAAATTTTTTGATGATCCAGTTTAAAAAAGAATAAAAATCCTACCAAACCAACTGAAATCCAGCCCAGTTGTAAAAATACAAATCTATAACCACCCCCAAATAAATCCTGAGAATATACAACCGTGGCGTTGTGAATCATGATTACGCCAAAAACCAGCATTAACCCAATAAGGATCAGAAAGGGTTTATCATAACTCTCTAGTTTTTGGGCAAGTTGTCTTCGAATTTTTGTCATTGATGTTTGACCAAAAATTAATTAAAGCAAAGCAATAAAAATACCTAAAAAGGCAAAAAATATACCAAACA
>CAYRWK010000029.1:0-9970 GCA_964427965.1 uncultured Candidatus Saccharibacteria bacterium
GGCGGCTATGGCTCCGACGGCGACGCCCGGTGTGATAGTGCCGCCTTTGGTGGTTTCTACAAACACTCCTGCGCCTGTAATTCCAGTGGCCTCCCAAACTCCCTTCGCGGTAACTGACACTCCCGCCCCGGTGGTGTTTTTCACAAACACCCCCATTGTCCAAACAGCAGTCCCGTTCACCTCGACCCCTATGCCCGTTGTGATCACGGCAACAATGCCAATCACTGTTTCGTACGAGGGGAAATGGTTGTTGGCGGGCTTCGACGTCAATGAGTTTGGGGGTGACGACAGCGAATGCAAGCGAGAGGGCGATGTTTCACTCGAGATGACAAGTCTGGGTGAGGTTGTTGGATCCTCGGGTGAACACTGTAAGATCGTGATCGAGTGGTCGCTGAAAGACGGTTCCAGCACGATCGTAACAGGTGTATATGCCCTCGAGCCTGGGGAGAATTTCTACATTCCCTTATCATCGGAAGGGCGCAATGGGCTGATTCGTATCGTAGGTACCATTTGGTACTTGCCCCGGGGGTGGAATGCGCATTTGTATGCATTCTATTTGGGGCAGGAGCGTGATGCTCGAGACAATACCGTTTCGTATATCGGTTTGTCTCCAACGGACCCCTGGGTCCTGGCACTCATCCGCGCTCTCACCGGCCGATAGTCACCGAATCCGTCTTTAGTTGTACCCCGCCTCAGAAATTTCTTTGACCTCCTTCAATTTGAGGAGCAAAAAGATTTTCTGAGGTGGGGTATGTTCGTTTCTACAGGCAAATTAGACGTAATTTAGATGCATAAAACCTACAAACCCTTTATAATATTCGTATGAACCTCCCTTTATTTTCTAAGAAGTACAACAATCCTCAATCAGTAATAACAATCTCCAGCTATCCTGGACAGCGTGATAAGTCAATTAAAAACCTAAATGCTGTTGCAGCTTACTTTTCAAGATTAGCTCCTTCTCTTAACTCTCACTTAAATACCAAGGGAGGTAAACTCATTATTTTGGCAGAGAAGTTAAAAGGGGAGGAGTCATTTTATGAAGAAAATGGAGTGTTAGTTGTTAGATGTTGGACCAGAAACCACCCATTATATATTTTTCAACTACTATTCACCGCAATAAAATTCAGTCGTGTGAATAAAATATTTATTCAATTCGAGTTCAATATGTTTGGAAAAATATTTGCAACAGGTTTACTTCCTCTTTTACTGCTTCTTCTAAGAGTATTTGGAAAAAATACCACCATTTTACTTCATCAGGTTGTTGATGACTTGAGCTCACTAGGCGGTCATATAAATCTGAGAAAAGGATCGTTAAAATCCGGTGTATTAAACAATGCTTTGAGGTTGTTTTACACCCTCACTGCTTTGTTTTCCAGTAAAATAATTGTCCATGAGAATGTCTTAAAAGAACGTCTTAAAAAGGTAACTCATAAACCTATATCTGTAATTCCCATTGGACTTGGTTGGTTTGGTGAGCCGTATTCCAACGAGGGGGCTCGAAAGCACCTTTCTATAGGAGATGATACTTTTGTACTTTTATGCTTTGGGTTTATTACTTGGTACAAAGGTAGTGACTGGATAGTGCAAGAAACACAAAAATATTTACTAAGCCACCCAGATGCAAATATTCTGTTGCTTTTAGCAGGAGGGGAGAGCGCTAATCTGAAAGACCAGGCACACTACAAGGAGTACTATAAAAACATTCTTGAAATGGTTCAAAACGATACTAGAATAAGGTTAACTGGCTTTGTTGATGATGCAGACGTTCCTTATTATTTTTCAGTGGCAGACATAGTGTTATTGCCTTATCGTACTCAAATGAGCGCTAGCGGTCCTTTAGCAGTAGCCTTAGAGTATGAAAAGCCCTTCCTGATTTCATCAAACATTTCTGAGACACTAGATGCGGAGGATTTTGAGGAAGCACTAAAGCATCTCAATCTATCAAAGCAGGCCGTTACTTTTGAAATGGATAACAACACCCTGTTTACTAAGATTGATGGGCTTATAAGTCGTCCTGAGACGCTGGAGAGACTCAAAAAACTATCAGCGTTTGTAAGAAAGAATAGGTTATGGGCGAATGTAAGTAAGAAATTTATAGATATAATTCAATCGTAATGAAACGTATATTTACTCTCTTAAAGTTAAAAGCACTTTTTTATCCGGGATTATTATTCATTCTTGTGGTGTCGCTATTTGTCACTAATTATACAAAAGGTACTTGGTTAACCGGTTGGGATAACCTGCATCCTGAATTCAACTTTATAGAGAACATTATAAACAGGTCTATCCTTGGTGTTTGGCAGGAGTACCAGGGGTTTGGTATTCTCACGGGTAATGCGCACTCTGCCGACTTAGTAAGACAGGTATTTATGTTAGTGATGTCTTTTGTATTGCCGTCAGCTTTTCTGAGGTATTTTTACCACTTTTTAATGCTGTATGTAGGTTCATTAGGTGTTTACTTTTTTCTATACAAAAAGGTTTTTTCTCATTCGAACTCAAAATTTATAGCATTTGCTTCGTTTGTAGGGGGGTTGTTTTACATCCTTAACCCTGGAACCATGCAGTATTTCTATGTCCCTTTTGAGGCATTTTCCCATTTTTATGCATTTTTCCCGTGGTTACTCTTTTCTACGTTCAATTATTTGGACAGCAGAAGTAAAAAGACCTTATTATATTTTATTTTTGTAAACATTTTGGCTACTCCCGCATTCTACGTTCCCACCATTTTTGTTGTCTATTTTTTAGCTCTCCTCTGTGTTTTCCTAATTTATTTCTTATTTCAAAAGAGGGAAGCGGTTAAAGGCATCGTTTCGGCATTAACATTGACTTTAGTGCTTAACTCCTTTTGGCTCCTTCCATTTATTTACTTTTTCTCTCTTGGGACAAGCAACTACACAGCATCAAAGATAAACAGATCCTTCACAACGGAGGCCTCGTTAAGAAACCAGCAGTTTGGTAATATTCAGGATTTACCTATGTTTAAAGGATTTTTGGTTTCCACAACAGACTTAGTCAACTCTACAGGAACGCACAAGTACATGCTTCAGGAATGGATAACTCACTTGCAACCCCCATTTGTTATTGCTATATTTTATATCTTTTTTATTGGGGCTATTGCCGGGGTAATTTTGGGTTTGAAAGCGCGGGATAGATACATGTCTATAGTATCTTTGCTTTTTGGGATCGGGGTTTTTGTATTAATAGGGGATAACTTTCCAACTGGCTTTATTTTTAGGTTTTTACAAAATTATGTGCCTCTTTTTCAACAGATTTTTAGGTTATCCTTTACAAAGTTTATTGTAATGGCTGTGTTTAGCTATTCTGTGCTCCTTGGTTATTTGATGTCTAGAATATGCCCGTTTCTTGAAAGAAACCTAGTCAAGTTTCGAATGCATAAGGTGGTATGCTTTTTCATACTGTCTATATTCTTTGCAGTTTTTCTATACGCTAATTTTCCTGCATTTAAAGGATTTTTTGTATATCCGGAGGTGCGGGTTTCAATTCCGGAAGAGTATTTTGAGACCTTCACTTTTTTCAATAGCCAGCCTAGTTATGGGAAAATTGCCAATTTTCCACAGCCTACTTTTTGGGGATGGGTAAACTATGATTGGGGGTATAGGGGATCCGGATTTCCGTGGTACGGCGTGAAACAACCTATCCTGGACAGAGTTTTTGACGTTTGGAGCCCCCAAACTGAGCATTACTATGATCAAATAACATTCGCACTTTATACAAAAAATCCTACGTTATTTAAATCCGTGCTTAACAAGTATCAGGTGAAATATATTTGGCTGGATGAGCGAGTCATACTGCCTCATAACCCCGATGGCTTGTTTTACCCTGAGTTAAAGCAGTTCTTGGTTGATTCTACTGACTACAAAAAGGTATTTTCTTCTGGAAAGCAAAGTATCTACGAGATTCAGTTTTTAACAAATGAGTACTTTAGTGTAAATAGCGCGTCAAGTATATCTTCGACAAATACCGACTCTTTATACGACCTAACGTATTCAACTTTTGGTGATTATTATAGTGATTTGTCAAAACCAGCTTCGCGGTTCGTGCCTTTTGCAAATGTAGCTTACCCTGTTTCTCAAATACCCTTTGTTACTAAATCTGACGGATTATATCTGGAGAGTTCATTACCTACGGATGGTTACCTACAATATCCAAGTACATCGGCTAACAACACCTCTTTTTGGGTAACTGCTTTACTGAGTGGGAAGACACTGCTGTATGACGAGCTTAACCCTAAGGTATTGCTGGACGGTGAAGTTGTTTTGCATTCAACCGCCGGTGGAATGATTGATTTATCAAGTAATACCTTTGAGAGTGGTTTGGTATTGATTAATAATGTACTTATTCAGCCTAAAGTACCTACGGCGTTAAATTTATTTGCCGATTCTAATTCGTCGGTTGTTTTTAATTCGTCAACCCGTACATATGCCATTACAAGTAAAATTAAGACATTGGAGTTAAATAATTGCCTTGATTTTGTGGACAATGGCACAAAGTATATTTACGAGTCAAGCAGCTCGAATGAATTCACCTTGTCCGGGACACATAGTCGTCCCTGTAAATACGCCAGAATTATGGATATTGTCAATTTGAATGGGTTTGACCTGGGTGGCAAAAGACAGGTAGTTGAAGTCAGCTTTGATTACTTCTCACCGTCGGGTGAAAAACCCACGATTTGTTTATCAAAAGAGGGCTCGACGAAATGTGTTTACAAAGTAGGGTATGAACTAACCCCAACAACCGCTGATTGGGATACCGCAACATTTAGAATATATGGGTACGACATCCCTCTAAAGGAGCTTTGGTTGAAGTATGAATTAGATGCTTCGAGTAAAGATGAACAGCTCTCTATAACATTTAGAGATCTCAAACTACGTATTTATCAAGATGTGTTATTTGAAGATGTGTTTTCCCTCAGTCAATCTCAAATCGCTACGGGGGATTCATCCAACACCTTTCTGGAAGATACTTCCGTAATGCCTGTTAAGAAAGACCAGAAACTTGATGTGTATCTTGGTGATTTTAGCAATGCAAATGGTGTATATACAATTTATCCCCAGGATACAGTTGCAAATAAAGACTGCTACCAACTCGGGGCCGGCACCCACGCTGAAACGGTTGGTTTTGATAAGCAGGAGGGTATCTATGTTAACTTTTTATCGAAGGATGCGAGTAGCTGTAATTTTTATTCCATTCCTAATAAGTATTTATCATCAGGCTTTCTTGTTAAAATACGAACAAAAAATATATCCGGACGCCCTTTAAAGGCTTCTATAAAACTAGACCCTCCGGGTTATTATTTTCTACAGGAAATTTTAAGAGTTCCAAGCAACCAATGGGAAGATGTGTATTATTTTGTTCCGTCAGTTGCATATTCACCGGCGCAAAACGTGTTTCTGGAAATTGACAACTACGCTGTCGGCAAGGAAGTCCGCGAAAACTATTTAAAAAATATTGCTATCATGCCGGTAAACTATAACTTTATTAATACGCTATCAGTAACAACGGAAAAGCAAGCATCTTCTACTGTTTCAACAAATAATTCTGTATTTTCTGTAACACGATTAGCTCCCTTTATATACAAGGTAAATGTTGAGAAACTAGAAATACCCGATGTTAAGGATAAGTCGATAATTTTTCAACTCAATGAGGCTTTTCATTCGGGGTGGGTAATGTTAAAAGGAGTTACGGTAATGCCAAATCATGTTATTTCTGATTCATGGGCAAATGGCTGGGTTGTAGAACCCGGAAGTGTGGGGGAATACACAGCTATTTTTGTACCGCAGGCTTTAGAATTTCTTGGCTTCTTTGGGCTGTTTGTAGTGTGTTTGTTGCTAATTATTAGAAAAGAAAGGCTGAAATAGTAAACCTATAGTGTTGAAACAGGTTACATAAAATGTTATCATAGCCCTATGCCATTGCCCAAGAAACCCAGACTCAACAAACTCGAAGAATTGTCTATTTTTTTTCCACTTTATAACGAAGAGGATAATGTTCGTGAGCTTGTAACCGAGGCTTTAGAGGTGTTTTCAATGTACGCTAAAAAATATGAAGTAATTCTAGTTAATGATGGTAGTAGGGATAATACACTTAGTATTGCAAGAGAACTTGAAAAAGAAAACAGAAATATTAGAGTTGTTTCTCAAAAAAACCAGGGATATGGTGGGGCAGTAAAGAGGGGATTTAAGGAAGCAAAATATAAATGGGTTTTCTACAGTGATGGCGATTTGCAGTTTGATTTAAGTGAGTTTAAGAGGTTTATACCCTTTACAGAAAAATACGATATGGTTATTGGCTACAGGAAAATCCGCGCAGAGGGGTTTAGAAGGTTTCTTGTGGCTAAAATGTTAAGAATCTGGAATCTTCTTTTTTTGGGTTTTCCATTGTTTATTAAAGACATTGATTGTGCTTTTAAGCTAATTAACAGGGATGTGATTAATGCTGTGAAACCTCTAGAGTCCAACGGAGCTATGCTTACAACAGAGTTTCTGCTAAAGGCTCATAGGAAGGGATTTAAGATAAAACAAGTAGGTGTGAAACACTACAGGAGGTTATTGGGGGTTTCCAGTGGAAACAACCTTAAAGTAATTATTAAAGCTATCAAGGACACTTTCATCATAAGGGATATAATGACCCAGAAGAAATATATTACGACAATAAGGCCTGCAATAGCTTAAGATTGGTCGTTGGGTTACGAATAATCCCTTTGATTGGTCCATTTCTCATTCAAAATCCGATGTTTCCCAAACCCGTACCTAATAACCTATAGTTTGACTTTTTACTCATTTTAGCCTATAATGACGCTATCGCTTGACAATCAAATACCCAAATCTATAGAGCAACGGAGGCTCAAATGAACATCAAATTTCGTATCACAATTATTATCGTTACCCTGCTGGTCGCTGTGTGTTTTACAGGCGTCGCGTTGGCAGGATCGTCCCAAACCACAGTTAACGTCCCCGTGGATGATTGTTGGACAGGGGAGCCTGAGGTTTTTACTTCAACAGTCGTGTTGTTGCACCCAACCTGCGGCTTTGTCATCGAGTGGGAAACCACGGATGGCCAAGGTTGGAAGCTTTACGGAGTAAACGCCGAACTGCCTGGTACCAAAATCATCCTTCCCCAAGAAACCACTTGGGCTCAGGTTTGGAGGATGAGTACCTGGGATGTTGAGTATCAGAGGCCGTACTGGGCGGATTTCCAAAACGATCTGGCGGTTTCTCGAGCAGGCCAGATTGGTATACCCGTAAGCGAGATTCCAACAGACACTTGGCCTGCTGAAGCGCTTATTGGGCTTGACTTTTGTCCCGAGGATGCTACCCAGGCCGCTTTGATGTACGGAGGGGATTCTGCAAACTGGACGAGGATTACCGGTTATCCAGGTCAGTTTTGTGGATGGTATTTTGAATCAAATCTCTCGAGGGATGTTTATATTCCCGAGGGATCTGTGTTTACCGTCTACAATATAACTGGGGATCTGAACTACCCGGGACCGTGGCATATAGAAACAAAGCTGGGTAGCATGTGGCTTGGAGACGTCGTTCCGCAACCGATGTTGTTTGTTGAAGCCCCAAGTAAAGCCCTGGTGGGTTCCAGCGTTACGGTGGAATTCTCAGCGAATTGGGGGGATACTTTTTCCTTTTGGTTTAACCCCCAATGGGAAGTACCCACCTTCGCTTATGAAGTATCGGGGTGTGAAAACATCAGTCCGTATGAACCCGAACCCTTTTTTGTCTGTAGTACCGGGGTTGATCATACTCTGATAATCACCGCTACTCAGGCGACTGATATCAATATAAGCTTTGGTGTCACAAGTAATTTTTTTGGTGATACTATCGCCGAAAAAGATGTGAAAATCCAAGTTCGCTACGTAACATACCTCCCAATTGTCAACCGCTAATCCAGGGTTGACTACAAAGTGAAGCAGATGAAACACAAGTAAGAGAAAATCCAAAATACCGGACAACTCCCAACGTGCCTCATCTGCTTCACAAACCTTAAATTATAACTCGAAATATCTAAAGATAGTTGTAGTTTGGGGTTTGTACAAACGTTAATATTACCTTCCTACCACATTCTTTTCCGAAACCACACTCATAACCCCCGTACAAGAAGAATAAGTCCCTGTAACAATCACATCTTTACCTTCATAATCTGTAAGTAAAACCTTATTCGGGTGCACAATGTTTATGGTTTCCCCGTTAACATCCAACAAAATACTTCTATCCTCTGTAACATACTTTGTCGTAGTTTGTGAAATAGGGGACAACCTTCTATAAATTCTACTAAAAACAGACACATCAGTACTTGTATCGGGAACCTCCACAGATAAATTCTTAATAACACCGCTTTTTGAAGTAAACACCTGCTTACACACAGTCTGCCCCTTACCAAGTTGAAAGGCCGCAAACAAAAAGATAGGAAGTGCAATAAGGGGGATAGTAAACTTTAAACTAAACGTAGTAGACTGATGTTTTTTAATCTCCTGTAACAGTGCATACACCTTTTTTAACGGATTCGTAACCTTGATATCAATAAGAGTTTCCGGATCATCAGTTTGCTTGGCACTAACCAAACTGCTAATAAAATTTATTGTTCCGCTGGTCTTTTGTTCTGTTTTAATGAAATCATTGCTACTGCCACGAGGTTGATAGTATGTTTTTGTACCGCTTTCGGCTTTGTCAAAGTCTTGGGCAGAGACTTGCATATATAAAGATTATAGGGATTTTGAAATAAATGCAAATATGCTCGCGATATGGCTACCTGCACACTAAAGAACAAACTCCAGGTAGTTGTCTCTGTTTACAGTTGTTGCTTCAGTTTTATAGGCATCTTTAAAGCTTTTTGGTGTTTTAGCGTGGCTTTTTACTCCAAGCTTAAACTCGTAAGCCTGTATTCCTGTCGATCGTTTCTCAATCCAGTCTATCTCAGCCTTCAGATAGTCTCTCCAGAAAAAACACGAAGCTGTATCTCGGCTATACTCCAATTTCTTTAATCTCTCTGTCACTAAGAAGTTTTCCCACAAGGCCCCAACATCCGTCCTGCTATCCAGCGGTTGAAATTGATTAATAAGAGCATTTCTGATGCCCGTATCGTAGAAGTAATATTTCTTACTTCGAGCAACTTCTGTCCTCAAGTTTGAGGAGAAGGAGCCTACTTTAAAAATAATAAAACTCTTTTCCAATAGATCCAGATATC
Organism: uncultured Candidatus Saccharibacteria bacterium; assembly: GCA_964427965.1. GTDB lineage: Bacteria > Patescibacteriota > WWE3 > UBA101185 > UBA10185 > CAYRWK01. Next base: position 9,214 of record CAYRWK010000029.1, read on the forward strand.
TAGATACCGTAACCACACTAACAGATAACTTTTGAGCAAGTTCGTTTAGGGAGACCTCGTTGCCTATTTGGAACGCGAGCAAAGTAGTTAGTTTTTTAATAGTATCTTTATTGGCTATTTGCTCCAGATTAAACAGATCCATAAACAGATAATCCTCTGTGATCGAAATCAAATAGTCCTGTTTTTCTTTTTGAGTTGCAAGCTGGTATGCATATGGGTAACCGCCGTATAACAATTGATTAGGTAGTAAGTACGGTAGTTCGTGGTCTTTTACATTTACACTGACTTCTTTAACAGAAAGGGGATATAATTTGTACTTGACCGTTCTTCCGGTAAGCGTTTCTTGTAAACCTTGTGCCAAATCAAGAGAAGATGAGCCTGTAACAAAAACCTTTTTTTGTGGAAATTTATCTATAATTATCTTAAGAGCCAGCCCTATGTTTGGTATTCTTTGGGCTTCGTCCACCGCAAGAACCTCATATTTTTCGATCAGCTGGGTTAGCTTTATTTCTGATGTGTTACTTAGTAGATCTCTTGCTTCTTGGGTATCCCCATTTAAGCTAAGAGTTCTTGTTTTGTCAAAGTCACTTAGTATTTGATCTAGAAGGTATGTCTTTCCAACACGTCTAGCTCCGTATATAACTGTAATAAACCCGGGTTTCTGTGCTTTTAAAACGACTTCTTTAAGTAATCTATCTATCATACACGAATTTATATCAAATTTGTTTACTGATGTCAACAAATTTAGTATAAATAT
>CAYRWK010000030.1:0-9741 GCA_964427965.1 uncultured Candidatus Saccharibacteria bacterium
GGACCTAGATCAATAATCCAATCCGAATTAGTGATAACATCCAAGTTATGCTCAATAACCACAACCGTGTTACCTTTCACAGTCAGACGTTTAATAATTGCAATTAGATTTTCCAAATCGGCAAAATGCAAACCGGTTGTAGGCTCATCAAGAATGTACAATGTTCCACCGGTAGTACGTTTGCTAAGCTCTAGTGCTAGCTTTACACGCTGGGCTTCTCCTCCGGACAACGTTGGTGCGGGCTGACCAAGCTTTATATACCCAAGACCAACGTCATGAATAGTTTGAATTTTATGACTAATTGATGGAACGTGCTCAAAAAAAGTCAGCGCATCATCAACAGTCATATCTAAAACATCGGCAATATTTTTCCCTTTATACATTATTTCTAGCGCTTCTTTGTTGTATCTCTTACCCTGACAAACTTCACAGCTAACATATACATCAGGCATAAACTGCATCTCAATTTTTATTTGCCCCTCACCCCCGCAAGCCTCGCATCTTCCACCCTTAACATTAAAACTAAATCTTCCTTGATCGTATCCTCTAATCCTAGCCTCTTCTGTTTTTGCAAATAACTCCCTAATGTGATCGAAAGCTTTTGTATAAGTAGCCGGGTTAGATTTTGGTGTACGACCAATAGGTGATTGATCAATTGCTATAACGTTTGTGATGTTTTCAATCCCAAGCATCCCTGTATGCGGCTCGGGTTTTTCTTCATTTTTTAAACCAAATTCCTGACGCAAGGCCTTATACAAAGTATCCATAACCAAAGTGGACTTTCCGGAACCCGATACCCCGGTAATACACACAAACTTACCAAGTGGGATTTTTATATCTATGTTTTTCAAATTTCTGCCCGTTGCACCAAGTAGATCCAAAGTCTCACCATTTTGTAGCTTTTTCTTTCTATTTCTTGGATCAATATCACTGTAATCTAACAATTCCTGAGCTTTATACTTTTTTAAAGTATCCCCTACTACCTTTTTACCGGATAAATATTTACCTGTTAAAGACTTTGAATCTGACATAATCTCTTCTGGAGTACCTTCAGAAACTACTTCGCCCCCGTGAGCACCTGCTCCTGGTCCAAAGTCAAAGATATAATCACTTTCCAACATTGTTTCTGTATCGTGCTCAACTACCAAAACAGTATTCCCAAGGTCACGCAAGTGCTTAAGAGTTTTTATGAGTTTCCCTTGATCTCTTTGATGAAGTCCGATAGAAGGCTCGTCCAATACATATAAAACCCCGGATAGTCCGGATCCTATTTGAGAAGCAAGTCTTATTCTCTGAGCCTCCCCACCCGATAAATGAGCGGATGCTCTTCCCAAAGTTAAATACCCAAGACCAACATCCAATAAAAACTTTAGTCTAAAATCAATTTCTTTTAATATCGCCTCACTAATCACATTCTCTTTAGCAGTAAAGTTATTTGGAAGGTTCTCTGCCCACTTTTTAATGTTTTCGATTGAAAGCTCTGTAGCTTCAAAGATATTTTTCTTATCCACAACTACAGATAACACTTCTTTTTTTAAGCGTGACCCATTACAAACAGAACAAGGCTCTCGTACCATAAACTTCTCTATTTCTCCCCTGATATACTCTGAATTTGTTTCTTTATATCTTCTCAATAAATTTGGAACAACCCCCTCAAATCCTGCGTTATATGAAACCTCATCCCCATCATGGCGTTTGTAATGAACTTTAAACTTTTTACCAACAGGAGCACCATACAAAATTATTTTTATTGCTTCTTTAGATAACTCGCCGATTGGTGTCCTAACAGAAAACCCATACTCCTTTGCAACTGTCTCAATAACCTTAGAGGTCCAAGTATAGTGTTCAAATAGCTTTGACCAAGGTAACACCCCACCTTCATCAATAGAAAGATTTGGCTTTAAAACAATTTCAGGATCAACTAACAACTGTGTACCTAACCCATCGCAATTAGGACATGCCCCATGAGGCGAGTTAAAAGAAAAGGTTCTAGGTTCAAGGTCGGGTAACGAAATATTACAAACCGGACAAGCAAAGTTTTCTGAAAACATATGATCATCAAAGTCTTTAGGGTTAGAAATGAAATCAAAATCCTTGTCGCGAACAATTGTTAAAATTGCATTTCCATTACCCATTCTTAAAGCTGTTTCCACCGACTGAAAAATATTTAACTCTAAGGATTTTTTATCCTCAACTTTTTTAAGCTTTTTAGCATTCACAATCTGCCTGCTTACTAATGCTTCAATGGAATGCTTGTTGGTTTTAATAAGATCAAACTTGTCTGACAAATCCCTAACCTGACCATCAATTCTTGCTCGCACAATCCCCTGCTTTTTTAAATTATCAAATAAACTAGAAAACTCTCCTTTACGATCTTTTACAATTGGAGAAAATATCAAAAAACGTACACCGCGTTCCGATGTAAAGTCTGTTTCTTTGGAAATCAAGTTGAAAATTTGGTTAACAATTTGATCCCCCGACTGACGCTCAATCTCTCTACCGCAATTGGGACAATGAGGATGACCAACTCTCGCGTATAACAAACGTAAGTAATCGTATATTTCGGTTACTGTTCCAACCGTGGATCTTGGGTTTTTTGATGTAGTTTTTTGATCAATAGCAATTGCCGGAGACAAACCTTCAATCTTATCTACTTCCGGTTTATCCATTACGCCCAAAAACTGTCTTGCATAGGCAGATAAACTCTCAACATATCTTCTTTGACCTTCAGCGTAAATGGTATCCATTGCAAGAGACGACTTGCCCGATCCGGACACACCTGTAAACACCACAAATTTATTTTTGGGAATGGAAAGATTAACGTTTTTTAGGTTGTGCTGACGCGCCCCCGTTACTATTATATGGTCAAGTGCTGAGGTCATAATCCAACTATTCTACGGTATTCTTTCGGGTTTGTGAATAGGGTGATTTTTTAATATTACTAGTCGTTATGTTTTTTCTCTTTCTTCTCTTTGTCCTCTTTTTTCTCAATTACGCACAAATGAGATGGGATGGATGATCCTTTTATAAACACCTCTGAACGGTTGCAATCTTTGTCATAAAAGCTAGTAATAGCATCCGGTTTTACAAAAGGTTCATCGGGTTTATTAGACAACAACACAGAAAAAACTCTGTTCCAAATAGGCGCGGCTCCGCTTAAGCCCGATGCCAAAAACGGATTCATGGGCGTATTATCATTATTTCCTACCCAAACCCCAACAACGTAAGAAGACGTATAACCAAAAGTGTAGTTATCTCTTTTTAAATCAGTGGTTCCTGTTTTTACTGCTACTTGATGTCCGCTAATTGATAAAAAGTTATTAGTCCCAAAGGCAGGCAGTCTCGCATAGTAGTCAGCTAAAATATTGGTAATTAAATAAGCAACACCCGGGCTTACAACTTGCTCCTCAAGCTGGGGACGTTTGTATAACTCATTACCCGTGTTGTCTTTTATTGAAATAAATGAAACTGTATCTTTATATACTCCCCCTCTTGCAAAGGTTGCATACACATTTGCTAAATCAAGGGGACGTACCTCTTTCCCCCCTAAAGTCACTGAAACTCCATACGAATCATCAACCGCCCAGTTAGTTAACCCCATCTTTTTACCAAGATAAACCATATTATCGGGGCCTAAGGTATTTAAGATTTTTACTGCTGGAATATTGTAAGAGTTTGCTAGGGCTTGTCTTAAAGTAACTTTACCGTGATATTTACCATCATAGTTTACGGGTTTATATGTTTCCCAAGCATTAGATAAAACAAAAGGACTATCATCAATAACCGTTGCAGGAGTCATGCCTTTTTCAAATGCCAAGGCATATGTAACCGGTTTTATAGAAGACCCAGGTTGCCTTTGAGTAGTCAAAATATCGTACTCACCAAAACCTTCCTCAAAGTAGTTTTTAGAGCCAACATAAGCCAATATTTCTCCACTTTTAACATCTAATACAACTGCCGCTCCATTTGAAATATTCAAGTCTCCGGATTTCGCAACTTCTTCTTTAACAATATTTTGAACCTTCTCCTGAATATCTAAATCAAGAGTAGTTGTCACTGTAAGACCTCCTGTTGTAACCATTTCATCTCCATACATTTCTTCTAGCTGTTGGCGTACTAAGTTAACAAAGTGAGGTGCTCTTATAGAATCTTCTTGAGAAACAAAGGTTAGCTCTTGGTTAAACGCGATTTCAGCATCTGCTTTAGTTATGTAACCTAGTTTTACCATACGGTTTAAAACCACTTGTTGACGTTTTTTTGCTATTTCAATATTTGAAAAAGGTGAGTATACGCTTGGGGCTGAAGGTAACCCGGCAAGCAAGCTTGCTTCGGCCAAATTTAATTCTTTAACATTTTTACCAAAATATTTTTGAGAAGCGGATTGAACTCCCCAAGCAGTACCGCCATAAGGAATATTATTCAGATATAGTTCTAAAATCTTATCTTTTGTGTACTTTTCTTCAACTAAAAATGCTAATACTACTTCTTTGATTTTACGTTCTATTGTTCGTTCAGAGGTTAGCATTACGTTTTTAATTAGTTGCTGTGTAATTGTTGATCCTCCCTGCAATTCATCATCAATAATTGAAGCTTTAGCTGCTCTAACAATGCTTAAGGGTCTTACTCCGTGATGGGTATAAAATTTATCATCCTCAATAGCTAGGGTACTTTTTACAACTACCTCGGGAATATCCTGTAATGCAACCGGATCATATTTTTTATCCAAAAAGACTTCATACAGTAACTTTCCGTTTCGATCAGTTATTTTAGTGGTCTTATTGCTAGCATAAACGGGTAGCAAATTTACATCAGGTAGACTTTTGTACCAACTGTAAATTTTTATAGGTAATAAAACAAATAGAAGTGTAAATATTGCCCCATATAAAAATATTCTAAAGTCCTTTTTGATTTTAACTTTCGGAAGATGAAACGAGGGTAGCGTAATGTTAGGTAGTTTTATAGAAGGTAATTTGATCCTAGGTAGTTTTTTCTTAGCTAAAACCCTTTTATAAGCTTTAACTTTTTTAAGGAGAAACTTTTTAGCGGGTTTCCATCCTTTCTTGGCTAAGAAAAACAACTTATATAACACCACTATAAGACCCGAAATTAAAGAGATAATAATATAACCTATTTTTTTAATAGGCCACGTTAGGTAGTAAATAGGTTTGGACAGTAGTTTTTGCATCAGACATATACACTTTCGCATTGTTGCGCAGTAATTTACCACAATTACTATAGGAAATGAATATGGAATTTGATACTAAGGAAATAGTAAATGTATTTTTAGTAAATGGAAGAGATGTTAAATGGAATATTTTAGTTACCCAGATCTCCGTTTTTCTTTATGTCTCTAATCTTATCTCGAAGTTTTGCCGCTTCTTCAAAGTTAAGCATCTCGGCTTGATACTTCATATTTTCAGTAAGTTTTTTAAGTTCCTTTTTAAGCTCGGTTGGAGGAAGTTGCTTGTAATCAATATCTAAGTCGTAAGATTTAGTACCTTTGATACTTAAAGATTCCTCGATAACCTCATCAATTAGTTTTTCACGCAAAGGCTTGGTAATTTGGGTTGGGGTAATATTGTGCTCCTTATTATATTTTTCCTGAATATCTCGTCTTCTATCAACCTCGGCAATTGCTCTTTGCATGCTTCCGGTCATATTATCGGCATACATTACAACCTCCCCCACAATGTGTCTTGCCGCACGACCCATGGTTTGAATAAGAGACGTGTCTGATCTCAAAAAGCCTTCTTTATCGGCATCCAAAATGGCAACCAAAGATACCTCAGGCAGATCTAAACCTTCTCTCAAAAGATTTATACCAACCAACACATCGTAATTACCTCTACGTAAGTCATCCAGAATATTAGTTCTTTCTAAAGTATCTATATCGGAATGCAGATAAGTAACCTTGATGCCTTTTTCTATCAAATACGAGGACAATTCCTCAGACATGCGTTTAGTTAAAGTTGTTACCAAAACACGTTGTTTATTAGCCACACGTTCTTCAATCCTTTTTAATAAATCCGGAACTTGGTTTTCAGTGGGCAGTACGGTTACTTTAGGATCAACAATACCGGTTGGTCTAATTAATAGCTCGGTAACATTACCCGCTGACATGCTTAACTCCCACTCAGAAGGTGTAGCACTGGTATAAATTGTCTGACACATCTTACGCATAAATTCTTCAAAATTAAGGGGGCGGTTATCTAAAGCAGAAGGTAATCTAAAACCATAATCTATTAATGTAGTTTTACGGGCACGATCTCCATTGTACATACCTCTAATTTGAGGAACAGTTATATGAGACTCGTCTATTACCAGTAAGTAATCTTTTGGGAAAAAGTCCAGAAGTGGAAAAGGTGGATCCCCCGGATTTCTACCGTCAAAATAGCGAGAGTAGTTCTCGATACCTTTGCAGTAACCAATTTCTTGCATCATTTCCAAATCATAACGAGTGCGTTGCTCTAATCTATAAGCTTCAATCATCTTACCCGCACTTCTTAAAAGCTGTAATTGCTTCTCTAAGTCCTCTTTTATTTGCTCAATGGCCTTTACACGGCGTTCTTCTGCGGCGATGTAGTGTTTAGCAGGATATATCTCAACAAAACCTCCCTCAATCATTCTATGTTCCAAAAAGTCTTGTTCGTCTTGGGTCATGGACCTTGCGTGACTTCCGCGTCTCACTTGAGGCAGGTCACTTCTATCGATTGTCTGCCCATCAAGAGGATTAAAAAAAGTTACATTTACTAAAGTGTCATCAAAAATCTCAAGTCTTACAGCATATTCTGTGTAGGCCGGATAGACGTCAATCACGTCTCCTCTTACTCGGTAAGTTCCTCTTTTAAAGTCAAATTCAGAGCGGTCATAATATATTTGAGATAGTCTTTTTAATAAATCAACAAGTCGTAGTTTCATACCCTTTTTAAGCTCTAAAGCCATTTTTGTGTATTCTGCGGGAGAACCGAGGTTGTAAATACAAGAAACTGATGCGATTACCACAACATCCTGGCGTGTCATCAAAGAAGTTGTAGCAGAGAGTCTCATCTTATCTATCTGCTCGTTAATATCAGCGTCTTTTTCAATATATGTATCTGTAGAAGGAATGTAGCTTTCGGGTTGATAGTAATCGTAATAGCTTACAAAGTATTCAACAGCATTGTCGGGAAAGAATTCTCTAAATTCTTGATACAGTTGTGCAGCTAAGGTTTTGTTGTGCGAAATTACCAGAGTTGGTTTTTGGATGTTTTGAATAACGTTGGCCACTGCATATGTTTTTCCCGATCCCGTGACTCCAAGCAAAACCTGATGCTTTTTCCCATCAAGCACACCTTTAGTTAGCTGCTCTATTGCTTTTGGTTGATCACCTGTTGGACTGTATGGAGCTTTAAGATTAAACACAAAAATATTTTAGCACAAGTTTTGTGTTTTGTTTGGGTAAATTTGATTTAAAAATCTATTGACATCTTCGGGTGAACTTCGTATGATTTAATTAACCAAAGAAAACACAAAGTATTTATTTTTTGAAAGGATACTATGAGCCCTATTACTTTATACAAAAAACAAAAAGCAATTTTAGATTACATTTCTCAGTATATTCAACAAAACAGCACCTCCCCTACTTTGCAAGAAATTGCAGATGCCATGGGGTTGTCTTCCTTAGCAACAGTACACGAGCATCTCCAGGCACTTGTTAAAAAAGGTATTATTAAAAGATTTGAGGGGGCAGTTAGAGGTATTGAGATTTTGGATGAAAAAATTAACGCAGTGCTAAACGGTATCGAACTTCCTCTTGTTGGCTATATTGCGGCGGGACAGCCGATAGACGCTATAGAGAATTCTACTGAAACTATTGTGGTTTCTCCCGATTTAGTTAACAAAACCAAAAGATGCTACGTTTTGCAAGTAAGAGGCGACTCCATGATTAAAGAAGGTATTTTTGATGGGGATTATGTGGTTATTCAACAGCAACCTACCGCACTTGATGGGGATATTGTGGTTGCATTAATTGATAACAACTTTGCCACTCTTAAAACTTTTTACAAAGAAAAGAATGGAAAAGTTAGACTACAGCCGGCTAACGATAATATGGATCCAATTATTGTGGATGCAAAGAGTTTAACTATTCAGGGTAAAGTTACGGGCGTAATACGTAAGTTTAACTAAAGATTATTTAAAAAACCTATATTTCAAAGCCTTAATAGCAGTAACAAGCTTATCCTTAAACGTCTCCTTGTTTTCCTTATACAAATGCCAAGCAGGAGGAGCCACTGAAACAACAATGATCACCAACACCACCGGCAAAATGTATTTATCAACATCAGGAATCAAAGTACCCAAGAAATAACCTGCAAAACACATACCCCATACCCAAGCAGTTCCACCAATAAAATTAAACAATGTAAATCTTTTATGATCCATATGTCCAATACCTGCAACAATAGGGGCAAAGGTTCTTACCATAGGAATAAATCTTGCTAAAATAATAGCTTTACCTCCATGCTTTTCATAAAACTCCTGGGCTTTAATAAGATTTGCAGGATTAAAAAGCAACGACTTTTCTTTAACAAAAAGCTTTCTCCCAACCCTTTTACCAAACTCATACCCAACATTATCCCCAACAACAGCGGCTACCCAACAACCAATAAGTAATACCCAAACATTAAAAAAGTTAAAAGCACTAGAAGAAAGAAGTCCAGCTGTAAAGATTAAACTATCTCCGGGAAGAAAAAAACCAATCAACAAACCTGATTCTGCAAAAATAACCAAAAACACACCAATATAACCAATTTGCTCAATAAATAACTTTAAATCTCCACTTAAAAACGAGTTGATGATATTTTGCATTAGGAAATAATATCATTTGTGCTAAGATTTAGATATATGGTTGATCCTGCCCTATACGATGAGTATTCAAAAGAAAAGGTAGACGAGGCTATTGCCTATTTAAGCTATAAAAAAGCTGAAAACCCAAGACCCCTTCCCAAAGAAGAATCCGGAAAGCATCCAATTTTGTACGTCTTTAGACACAGTCAATCCGAGGATAACGCAGATTTTGTATTTAGCGGTTTTAGAGATCCTGCGCTTACAGAAAAAGGTATTGAACAGGCAAGGATTTTGGCAGAAAAACTAAAAGATAAAAAAATTGATATGTTGGTTACTTCTGATCAAAAAAGAACTATTGAAACAATGAAAATTGCTATAGCAAGAAACCCCGATGCCAAGAAATTAGAAATTATTCAAGACAAAAGACTAAGAGAAAGATGTTATGGAGACCTACAGGGTAAAAGCAAGCTACTTATGCAACTGGAGGATCCTTCCCTTTTGCACGAACTTAGAAGGTCTTATCGCACAATACCTCCTAACGGCGAGAGTTTAGAAATGGTTGTGAAAAGAGTTTACGAGTTCATAAATGAAATCATTATTCACATGAAAAAATTTAAAGTAAATGTTGCTGTTGCTTGTTCAGGCAATAGTGTAAGAGGTTTTAGAAAGTATTTTGAGCATTTAACTGAGGAGGAAACTGCAGAGATTGAGACTCCCCTTGCGCAGGATTATGCGGCGTATGAGGTAAAGTAAAAGATAAGGACTAATTGCCCGTTTGCCAAATTATTTCACTCGTAAATAAACCAGTATAGTTTCCAGTACTTCCGGTAGACGCTCTTTCTTGTTCTGTAAGTTTGGTAATGTAGTAAGGATACATCTTAAAGACTTCTGTTGGATAGTTATACGACTCAGGAG
>CAYRWK010000031.1:0-9649 GCA_964427965.1 uncultured Candidatus Saccharibacteria bacterium
GAGGTTTCAGTTACATTAGGTCCGTGGAGTGGATACCATGTGTTGGCACATCACCATAGTAGCTTCGGATGATGTTATAATCTCGCTGTAGAAGCTTTTAGATAATTATATGAAACTTAGACTACAAAAATATATTCGAGATCAAACCGGTGTTTCTAGACGTAAGGCCGAGGAATTAATCTCGGCCGGTCTTGTTACAGTTGGCGGAAAGCAAGCTGATCTTGGTATGAGTGTTGATGATGTTTCTGATGTTGTTGAACTAAACGGGGAAAAGCTTGGTGGCAAGAAAAAACTGGTTTATATCATGATGAATAAGCCATCAGGCTTTATTTGTTCCAGAAGTGACCCCCATAACCCAAAAACTGTTTATGACCTTTTGCCAAAGGAATATAGTAATTTGTTTCCAATTGGTAGGCTTGATATTGATACAGAAGGATTATTGATGCTAACTAATGATGGGGATTTTTCATACAAACTTACTCATCCAAAGTTTGAGGTTGAAAAAGAATATTATGTGTTAATAAATGGAAAACTTGGCCTTGCGGAGCAAAGAGAGATAGAGAAGGGGATTAAAACTCCTGATCTTACGACTTCTCCTGCAAGAATTAAGATACTAAGGTCAACTCCCCGTGAAACTTCATTGTCCATGATTATTCACGAAGGTCAGAATCGTGAGATTAAACGTATTTTTGCCCATTTTGGTTATAAGGTGGCATATTTAAAGCGTATAAGAGTTGCAAACTACGAGCTTGGGGATTTACCTACTGGACAATATGTAAAGTTGACTGTTTGATCAGTATTCCTTTTTCAATATTATGGTGAACCATTTAAGGTTTCTAAAATCCCCTAGGGTTTCATACACCTGGGAAAAGCCCTTAGGTGCCATTTCTAATATATTTTCTGGTTTGTAGAAGTAGAATGCCCTGGTTCCAGCATAATCATTTTGAACCTCTTCGTGGTACTCTCCGTACTTTAATAACATATGAAATACACCACCTGTGTTGAGTGACACGTACGCTTTTTCAAGTATCTTTTGCACGTTCCTTTCATCTGAATGAACTAAAGAGGCAAAAGCAAAAATAACATCTAAATTTTTCGGAAATTCGAAGGTCTCATAATCTGCGATATCAAACCTGCCATTCGGTACATTCTTCTTACATTCTTCTATCATTTTTTCTGAGTAATCAATTCCAAGGTAATCGTTTGTGTATTTGATAATTTCATTAGCGTCTCTTCCGTTACCGCATCCAAGCTCCAGAACTTTTGGATTTTTTTTACTTATAAAGCTTAGGGTTTTTTCAATATCTTCTTTTTTAGGATCAATTTCGGAAAATACCTTGGCTATTTTTTCAACCGAGATGTTATATGTATCTTTAGTTTGTTGTTTTTTATCGCTATAAGTGTCCATATTACTCCCTGCAACAATCAACAGCCTTCTGAATAACCTTTCCTAGCTTCTCAAAAATACTTAAGCTTTCTGTCTTTGCTTCCGTAGCCTGACCTTCTTCAGTTTTTTCAGGTACAAAATTCACTTTATCTTCAATCATTTCTTCTACTTTGATTTCACCACTTTTCATATCATCCATTTTCACAAGTCCCAAGTTCAATCCCCAGAACAAGTTATATAGTTTGTATGCTTTTTCAAACATTTCCTTGGCATTTTTATCGTCACCCTTGCCCTGATACTTTGTTCCAACTTCCATAAGTCTCATAGACGATGCCAGTAAATGCTTGCTTATACACCACACTTCTCCCTCATAATCTTTTATTATTTGCTTCATCAATCCTTTACGCATTTCTCGGACCTCTTTTAGCAAAGCGTAATATTCTTCTTTACCTGTTTTATTGGCGCTAAAAAACAAATGTTCTTCAATACTAATTAAATTCATGATGCCTATTGAAAGGTCTTCCCCAGAAGATAAGTCCAGCTTGTCACTCTTCTCGATCTCTTTAACTTTTGACATAAACTTTTTAATATCGTCAATCATAAATTCTCCTTAGTAATTAAATAAGACTAATCAAAGCAACCATGCAAAGGCTTGCAAGTAACAAGAAACTTACAGGTAAAACCACCTTTTGATAAGGAAAGTATACCTTGCCGGCATTTTTCTTTCTTAACAATTTATCTGTTAGGAGAGCAAGTAAGAAAAATAGCGTACCTACAATTGTTCCAAAAATAAACTTATCAATCCCAAAAACTGTATTATACGGGTGTCCCAAAATCTTTGTAAAATGCAGTGGTCCAAATGTTAGTAAATACATTAGCCCTGTCGATACAAATACTCTACCTTTAAACACTACCTTTTTCTTTGCAAGCCAAGAATCAAACCAAAGCCCTGTTGATAACACTAATCCTCCAGCCCAGACTCCCGTGATGGCATCGTCAACTCCAAGCCACCTGGCAAGGCCGACTCCGGCACCAACCGCAAAAGTACAAACAGGACACACGGCGTAGGTTTTTATTGAATATGTTAGTAATGCCAAAAATGGTAAGGTTTTTAGTAGTATATTTCTCATTTGCTTAATATACCTATTTATGTGGTTAGATACAAATCTATTAAAAATGATTTTAAAATGGGTTTAGGACTAAGTATTTTGTTTGGAATATTTCTTGCATTTTACCAGTATCTTATGCATAAAGAAGTTATTCTTGAAGTAGTTATATAAAAACCCTTTTTTATACATAATAAATTCAAGTTGAAGAGAGTATTTATCTAAAATCTTTTTAAGTAATTTATGACTATAGTGTGCAACATGTGTGGGGTCATCTTTTAGTCGAGTCCATTTCTTATTGTGAAAGGCTTCGTACAGATCGTAGAACCTTTTTATTGGGTAGTTGGGGGTAGTAATAAACAAAGTTCCATCCTTTCTCAGTACTCTCGTAATTTCTTTAAAGTTAAAATCTACTTTTGAAAATGGAATGTGCTCAATAACTTCCATCATACATACGATATCAAACGAATTATCCTCGTATGGTAGTTTGTCTTCCACGTCTTTGTATAAGGCATTTTTCCATCCCAGTTTATTGCATCTTTCAATTCGGATCTTTGAAGCCTCCACCCCGTGTATGTTTTGGTCAGGTAGACCGTTTTTTATATAATAAGGAAATAGCTTTCCATCTCCGCAGCCAAAATCCAGCACTTTTAGTTGAGCCGGGGGACATCCGTGAGAATTCATGTCCCCTTCGAAGGAACGTTGAAAAACCGGATTTACATTCAGATTAAATTCTTTACAGATAGCATATTTCTCAAAGTCTTGATTGTTTTGTTTCATATCTGGAACATCACCTTCTTAAATATAATACTGTATGTAACCATCGCATCAAAATTTGTGGGGTATTTGAATGGTAAAAACAGTTTCTTTTGAGCTATTTACTCCTACAGATATTTTACCTTGGAAAGAAGTTTCAATTATTTCTTTTGTTAAATATAGGCCTATTCCAAGCTTAGTTTTTGTTTTTTTAGTTGAAAAGAAAGGGTCAAATACTCTTTCCAGGGTTTTTGTAGGTATTCCCTCACCATTATCTGTTACTTTAATTTCTATGTAATACTCACTTGTTTTCTTATCATCTTTTTTCCTTTCTACATATACATTTATTGCGGGGCTTTCCGCCGACTTATTAATCAGCGCTTCAACTGCATTAGAGATGAGGTTAGATAAAACATGGTGGAGTTTTGTCGGCGAGCCATAGGCGGTTATCGGGCTATCTTCATAATAGTGAAGCTTAATTTTATGTTTAGATAACTTAGGTTGATAAAGCTCAACCACTTCTCTTATTACATCCCCAATCACAAACAACTCCTTTTCTTCATGATTTTGCATCTGCTTTCTAGCCGACTCAATATATTTCTGCATAACAAAAGCACCCTTTTTAGCTCTGTTTAGGGAAGTTCCTATACTTGATAGTTTAAGATTTTCCAATTGCTCAAGATTTAAAGTGACCAAAGCTAAGGGGTTAGCTAAGTCGTGTAATATTTCCGAAGTTAACTTACCCAGTTGTGCAAACTGAGTCACGGTTTTTAGTTGGCTTTTATATGACTCCTCCAAAGCGTCGGACTTTTTTGATAAGCAATTTATCAAAAGAAAGATCTCGTTTCTAAGTTCAAGCTCAGTCTTTTTAGCTTTTTGCAAAACAGTGTCGTTTTTATTTTTTTGAGACAGAAAAGCTACGGTAATAAATACTAAACCTATTAATAATAGACATACCCCAAAAGCTATAAACATTTATCCTGTTTGTATTCTCTCATATAAATTGTGAAAAATTCATTAAATACGTTACAATGATTTAATGAAATTATCTGTCGTGGTACCTGCTTATAATGAACAAAACACTATTAGAGATATAATTGCCAGAGTTAAAGCGGTGGAGGGGATTGAAAAAGAGATTGTGATAGTCGAGGATGGCTCCAAAGATAAAACTGCAGAAGCATTAAGAGAGCTTGGAAAAGAACAACCCGATCTAAAAATATTCTTTCATGAAAAAAACCAAGGTAAAGGAGCTGCGTTAAGAGATGGTTTTAAGCAAACAACCGGAGATTATGTAATTGTTCAAGACGCTGATCTTGAATATGACCCCCAAGAATACAAAAAACTTTTACGCGCATTAGAAGAACATCATGCTCAGGTAGTTTACGGTTCAAGATTTTCCGGAACATATGAGAAGATGACTAACCTGCACTATTTTGGAAATAAACTATTAACCCTGCTTACCAATTTATTATATGGGGTTATGCTGACCGACATGGAAACTTGCTATAAACTAATCCCGGGCGACTTTGCCAGAAAAGTAACCATTAAATCACCCAGATTTAACTTTGAGCCTGAAATTACAGCCAAAATTTTAAAATCAAAGATGAATATTGTGGAAGTTCCCATAAGCTACAAAGGTAGAAGTTTTTCAGAGGGAAAGAAAATTACCTGGAAAGATGGTTTTGCAGCTTTGTGGACGCTATTAAAATTTAGATTTGCTGACTAAAATCTTAGTCGCCTGATTTATGATTCAAAAGATCAAATCCAACCTACCTTTAATACTGGTTTTGGGACTATCTGTTGTTATTTTTTTGGTTAATTTGCGTATTAATTTCTTTAGGTATAACAATTTTGACTTTGGCAAGTTTGATCTTGGCAATATGACCCAAATGCTTTGGAACACCCTGCACGGAAGAGTCCTGTATTTAACGGATTATTTTGGAACCAACTTACCCAGATGGTCTATGAGCCACGTCGACCCCATTTTGCTTTTGTTCGTTCCTATTTTTGCAGTGTTTCAGCATCCCATGACTTTAGTGGTTTCCCAGCTTGTGTTGGTGATATTTTCATCAATAATAATTTATAAAATCGCCGAATTGGAGTTAAAATCTAAGTTTTCCGCTTGTTTTTTGGCTTGTGCCTATCTTTTTTATCCTGCAATCGGGTTTTTAACAGCGTGGACTGGGTTTCATGGTGTGACGGCAGTAATACCTGCTTTTCTTGGGGCATTTTATGTGTATGAAAAAATGCATAAATCCCAAAAATTTACAAAAAAAGGCTTGGTTGCCTTCTGGGTATTGCTTGTTTTAGTAATGATGGGCAAAGAACAGCTACCTTTATATATCGCCTTTTATGGAGTTTTTATTTGGCTGTTTAGACAAAACTACAAGCTTGGTCTAAAAATGATAGGTGTTGGGGCAGTGTGGTTTATAGTAGCCTTTTTTGTAATTATTCCTTCCTTTGCAAAATATCGTATTGAAGGTTACAACAAATTCGCAACATCTCTTGGGTTAGATACCTCCGTGACTCGTGATGTAGAACGTCCTAACTACTTTTTAAGTAGATACGAAGCTTTTGGTGAAACGTACGTAGAGGTTGCTGTAAATATGCTTTTACGTCCGGATATTATGGTACAAGTGTTTTTTGGCGGGGACAAGTTGGACAATCTAAGACGTACATTTGAACCTGTGGGCTATATTACTCTTGCAGCGCCCCAGCTTTTAATTATTAGTCTTCCTGACTTTTTAATTAACTATTTAACTACCGAGGGCGGTATTGGAACAGCCGAGATATATAATCATCGCGTATCCATGATTGTGCCTGTAATGTTTATTTCGGTGATATTTGCCATATCTTGGTTATCTAAGTTTTTATCTTCCGTAAAATTTTTAAGAAAGATACGTTTTTATGAAAAACTTAGCGGTTGGTTTGTATTAGTGTTTTCTGCGCTAATTTTAGGTCTTAATATCTATACGACTTTTACATATAATAATCCCGTTTATTTATGGTTAACCCAGGCAGTTAGTAAAAGACTACTTGGGGCAATTGCCCTTGCAAAAACTGAACCTGATATTTTTAAACAAACCGATCTTGAACTTGGAAAAATGGCTCATATTTCACGATTGGAAAACAAAGACCGAGAGTGTGCCCAAAAGGTTATTGGCCTAATTCCCGAGGATGCCTCGGTTTCAGGTCCGGATTATCTTGGAGCCCACCTTTCTATGCGCGAGACTTATGCAATTTTCCCGGCATTATATGAAGAGGCGGATTTTGTGATAGTTGATGTGTTTTCTCGTAAGATTCTTACAATACTGGATGCCGATGTCACACTAGTTAGGGATGTGGTGGGGGATTTGGTTAAGAACAATAACTATAAAATGGCTTTAGGTTGCGGCAATTTGTTTGTGTTTCAAAAAGTTGAGCCTTTTGAAAAAGATTCGTTATTACCCCTTCAACAAAGGTTTTCCTACGAAGAAAAAGTGAGTTTTGAAATGGTCGCCCCCTTAAATGTGGTAGATTACAAGCTTCCGGAAACACTTACCAGATCCCAGCCTGCCAAGCTTGAGTTTGTGTATAAAAAGCAAGAGAGTAAGAGGTTGGATGATTATGTATTATTTATGAGCTTTGTGAGTCGTGAAAATGGGGAAATATATCAAGTGGCTAATCTGCCGTCTTTTGGTTTAACCCAAGTTAAAGATTGGGAAACAGATCCCTACTATTTAGAAACAAACGAAGTTATTCTCCCCAGCTATATCTCTGAAGGAAAGTACATGGTTTTTGTTGGGATGACAAACAATATTAAAAATCGTAGTGTGTATTTAGGGGATGTAACGGTTAATTAGTTTTTAAACTTTTTATGAAAGATCTAGCCAAGTGGCAAATAGTCAGTTTCATATCTCGCGGTATCGCCATGGTGCTTGGCGTTTTGCAAAGTATTCTTATCTATCGTTTTTTAACTCTGTCTGAAGGAGGGGTAGTTCAGCTTGCAACAGCGGCCGGGGCGGCACTTGGGGTTTTGCAACACTTGGGGCTGGCATCAGCCAGTACTCGCGAGATTTCTGCCGCCAAAGACGAGAAAGAAATTTTTAAGATATTTATTACCTCTGGATTTATTCGCTATGCAATAACAGTACCTTTAGCATTGGGCTTGATCTTATTAGCAAAAACATTAGCAGTTAATACCTACCACGTTCCTGAGATGGAAACCCCCTTAAAACTTTACGGGTTGGTTTTATTGATTCAGGGTTTTCAAAGTATTTTAAACTCGGTAATTCAGGGCACAAAACGATTTAAGGTTTTATTTATCTATCAGGCTCTAATACCTCTGGTTAGCATTGCTTTTTACTTACCCCTAGTATTTATGTATAGAATTGATGGTTATTTTTATGCTCAAGTGGGAGTTAACCTAGTTTCAAGTTTGATTTTGGGAGTTATTGCGTTCAAACCTTTAAAAAACTTTTTGCAGTGGCCAAGCTTTGCAGATTTTAAACGTTTGTTTAAAGAACTGTTTTCAATAAGTGTGGGTATTTATATAGTTAAAATTATTTACACCAACTGGGAAAAACTTGGACCTAACTTACTGGGCATTGTTTCTACTACTGAGATGGTTGGCTATTTTGGTTTTGCCTTGCTGTATGCAAAAAAACTTATGAATATAAGTGACTCCGTGACAGATGTTAACCTTCCGGTGTTTTCCGATAAGTATGTAAATGATCGAAAAACTTTTGAGAGTTTGTTTTCTGAAAATTTTAATAAACTTTTTGTACTAATTGTGTTTACAGGTGTAACCGCTGCTTATTGGGCCGGCGATATCATCCATCTTGCCATGGGCAAGGTCAAGTTTGATCCATCTATTCCCTTAGTGTTACCAATTGTTTTTGCATTTGTGTTTTATTCCTTTATAAACATTATAAAATCATCTGTGATTGTGCCCGCAAAGATGGTTAAGGAGATGATTATTAGCTTTGTAGGACTAATTGGAGGTACTTTAGTATTTTACTATTTAACTACACCTTTTTTTGGAAATCTTATGGCCATGGCTTATGGCATGGTTTTTGGAGCAGTGTTATCGTTTAGCATTATGGCTATATCTTCAAAGATTAAACTCAACTTTGCTTTTATAAACAAGGATCATGCTTTGTTATTATTTCAAGCTCTTGTTATTACACTAATGGGCGGGATTGTTAATATTTGGGTTAAGAGTGTTGGGTTTGTTTTATTTGGAGTGCTTTTTGTTTGGGCGGCCTATGCGTCATCTTTTATAACAAAGAATGATTTTGTCCAAGCCTTCAATATAATTGGAAAGGTGAAAAAGAAATTTAATCTATCAAGATAACTTTTCTAAAAAGTAACCGACACCTCTGCGAGTAATAATTTTATAAGGGGACTTTATACTCTCGAGTTTATCTCTAATTCTTTTGATTGTTTGATCCATAGCCATATCCGATACACCCAAGCCCTCCGATTCGGGGGATAAAATACAGGATACGGTTTCTTTATTTACAAGATCGCCCGGATTTTTGTATAGCTCTTTATACACGAGATACTCGTTTTTAGTCATCACTTTTTGTAAATCTACTTTTCTTCCGGTATGTTAGTGGTTGCTACGTACTCTGGAAGTTGCAGGTCCTCTACCCCCGTCATTAATTGTGAAACCAAATACTTGGCGTTTCTGGCAATACCGTCAGAAAGTTTAATAACCCCGTCAATTTGTTGTTTTGATATTTTATAGTCTAATCGTTTAGCAATATCTTTTACTGTCGCAGTCATTTCTTCTTGGTTCATGGGTTTAAGCTCGTGTTTAATCATGCAGATAGTTTTTATAGGTTCTACCTTTGCATCAGGCACGTAATCGTCCGGGTAACTTGCAATATACCCCATACTGCCTTTATTGGAGTCTCTAAGAAATCTTAAATATTCAATTGAGGAGTTTTCAAAGTTATTTAGACATTCAAAGTGATCCAAAATAACATAAACCTTTTTGCCTAGGTTTATTAGTTCCTTTATTTTTTTGGTTAACGGTTGCTCACCTTCGGGTACTTCAAATAATTCACAAAGTTTGGAAATTAGATAGGGGTTTGTTGTTGAGACAAAACTTCTTAAGTCAAGGTAATAGATACAAATGGAGTTATTTATGTGTTGTTTTTTTAGTAGTTCCTCGGTTGAAAGATATCGTAAAAACCTACTTTTGCCCACACCTCTTTTTGCTACCAAGCAAATGCTTTCACCCGTTTTCATGAGGTCAGTTATTCTTTTGTAGTCGTTATCCCTTCGGACCATGTCCTTGTGAGGTTCAGACATACGGCGATTTTACCACAAATTGTCAGGTTTTTGTCAGAAAAATATCAGAGTATAAACATGTCGATATCAAGTAGGTTTGCGTGCAATAAGGCACAATGTG
>CAYRWK010000032.1:0-9536 GCA_964427965.1 uncultured Candidatus Saccharibacteria bacterium
GCCTTCTTTGTTATGTTTTTAATAACGATTCAAAATTCTTAAGGCTTCGAGTATTTATTATATCATCGTCTTCGGCCCAGCCCCGCCTGGCAACAGAAACCCCGAACATCATGTTATTCATGCCGTCTTTACTGTGAGCATCCGTACCCAATGTCATTTTCACACCTCTTTTCACAGCCTCCCGGACTAAAGTATCGGGCAAATCCAATCTCATTGGGTCACTGTTTATTTCAATCCATTTGTTATTTGCCAAACAAAAATCAAATATTTCATGCCAATTAAGTTCCACACCTTCTCTTGCGTTTAGTTTTCTGGCAGTCGGATGGGCAAAAATACGTGATTTAGGGTGTGAAAGAGCCTCAATAACCCTTTTTGTCATTGATTTTTTATCTAGATTAAAGTTTGAATGAATAGATACCAAAGCAAAATCGACGTACTCAAGTGCTTTCTCGGGAACTGCAAGTTTTCCATCGGAAAGTATATCAATCTCAAGGCTATTGAATACTTTTTTTACCCTACTTTCTCTGCTTTTCACGATTGAATAGTTAATTTGTTCAACTTTTTCACGCTTTCGTTTTAGTATGTCGATAACTTGCGCATCAGTGTGTCCGCTTCTACTGGGATTGTGCTCGGTAAAAGCCAAATACTCATATTTGAGGTTACTGCTTTTTTTCACTATTTCTTCCATGGAGCTTTCACCCAAATCATGCGAAGTTTCTATATCAAAGTCCGAGTGTATTTGTAGGTCAGCTTTAATGCTCTCCGGCTTAACTAAATCGGGTAATTTCTTTTCAAGTGCGGCTTCAATCTCGCCGGTATCCTCCCGCAGTTCCGGCTCAATATATTCAAGGCCGAGATAATTATAAAATTCTTTTTCAGTTTTAAATTTTTGGATCTTGGAATTTGGTTCCTGTGATTTGCGAATACCATATTCTGACAAGCTTAATCCTTTCTTTAATGAATATTCGCGCAGAGCTATGTTGTGGTGTTTACTGCCTGTAAAATGCTGCAGTAGTGACCCATATGCGTCGGGTTTTTGAGCCATTAAATCTACCTGAATATTTCCGGGTAATAATATTGAGGCTGTGGCACCACCTTTTTCAATAATTTTTTGCGTTTTCGGATATTTGGTAAAATAATCCAAGACAACTTGCGGATCGTTTGTGGCAACAGCCATGTCGACATCGCCGATAGTGGATGCCTGGCGCCTCAGACTGCCTAATGGATCCACACGCAGTACATTTTTACTCTTTAATAAATACTCCATAATTTCATGCGCAACCATGGCAGCATAGGGTAGAAGCTGTCTTTTGCCTTGTTTTTGACGATCTTCCACCTCTTTTAACTTTGCTTTAACATCTTTAGGATCGCCCTCCCGGATTAGCTTCATGGCCGTTTTGATTCCTATCCCGGGAAGTTCCATCAGCTTAAACGCCTCTCCCGGTATATCTTTCATCAGACTGTCAAAATGCTTTGAATGTCCGGTTTTAAATATTTCGCCTAAATGTGCAGCGATTCTCGGCCCGATTCCCGGCACGTCCTCAAGCTTCCCGTCATCCCAGAGGTCTTTTAACTCGCTTGTAGCGTGTTCTGTGGCATCAGCAGCCCTTTCATAGGCAATAATCTGAAATCTATACTTATCTTTATTTTTTAACTGATATGAGGCGGCTACATCGCGTAAAAGTTCTGCAATTTGAAGATTGCTTAAAAACTTTGATTCCATGGCTAAATTAATTTTATCACAAGGTGTCCGGATTAATTCTGTTATCCTAGATTAATCCCCTCACAATTGGTATAATTGGACCTCTGAGGTTACAAGATTAGCTTGGGACCTTTAAAATGAGAGGTCGTAGCTCAACGGCTAGAGCGCTTCCCTGTCACGGAAGAGGTTGCGAGTTCGAATCTCGTCGACCTCGCTCACCATGCTCGCTCACTCTTGATCTTCGATGCCCGGGAAGTGTTCCCTTTCTCCTATTGACTTCATTCGTTTCTTAATCTACATTCAGACTAATTCAAATTCTCTGCCTGGGGCTTAACACTCCGAAGCTGAAGGCGAAGGGTGGTGAAATATTTTGAAATTTGATTTAAAAAAACTTCTTAAAAAGATTAAGCTCAACGAGGAAAATATCAGCATGGTTTTAGGATCACTTATTTTGGTTGTTGTAGGTATCCTGATTGCAAATTACTTTAAGGACAGAAATTCCGGCAAGATCTCAACAGATTCCACTCAAGTATCGGCTGTTAATGAACACACTGTTACCGAAGGTGAAACTCTTTGGTCAATTGCTGAGGATTCATTCGGTTCCGGGTATAACTGGGTAGATATAAAATCTGCAAACAATTTGGATTCAGACAATATCGATGTCGGACAAAAATTGATTATTCCGGAAAATACTGAACCTAAAGAACCAACAACCACAGTGGTTACAGAAATATCTGATATGACAACCGGTTCAATAATCGGTGAAACATACACAGTAGCCAAAGGTGATTGTCTTTGGGATATAGCAGTTAGAGCTTACGGAGACGGATATAAGTGGGTAGAAATTGCGGAAGCAAACGAATTGGTAAATCCTAATGTAATCCATACAGGAAACGTTTTGGTCTTACCCAGATAATATGCCTTTGACTGAGAGGGAAAGGAGCACACAAAGCTTATACGAGCTGAATGCGCGTAGTTGGCTTGAATATTCTGGAGGTAAAAACCGCGAATGCTTTTGGCCGGAAGGATTGTCGGCTTTTAAGACACTGCTTCCGAAAAATGCCAGAGTTCTTGAGGTCGGCTGCGGACCCGCGACCGACGGAAAATATCTGATGGGAATGGGATATTCTGTCATTTCATCTGACTATGCAAATTCAATGATGAATCTGGCAAAAGAGCTAAATCCTGAAGGCAGGTATCTTCTCGCAGATACACAACAACTTTTATTCCCCGACAGTTCCTTTGACGGTTTCTGGGCTACTGCTTCTTTGTTGCATTTAGAAAATCCGACGCAAGCTCTTATGGAATTAGCGCGCGTTACCAAAAATGCCGGAGTTGGGTTTATTTCAATTAAAGAGGGTAAAGGTGAGTCGACAGATCCCCGAACCGGATATTACTACAAATATTACTCTCCTAAAGAGTTTGGAAATATTCTTTATGAAAATAATTTTGAAATACTAAACGAAGGCCGCAAAGCAGGAACATCCAATCATGACTGGCTTACCTATTTAATCCGTGTGAGAAAGTAATGATATAATTGAGGCCGTGCGGGTATAGTTAAACGGCCTAACGATACCTTCCCAAGGTATAGAAACGGGTTCGACTCCCGTTACCCGCTCAACATCGGACTAGTTTTGCAACTTCTTAATATTTAGCCTTGAAAACCTGGTCGAGCCAGGTTTTTTCGTTTTTAGGAGCTAGCCAGGAAGAATATGCTACTGGGGACGGGAATCGAACCAGAACTGCCTAAAAGTTTCTAAGATCTACAAGTTTAGAACTTACTAACAAATCATATAATGGTCTAATTAATGTATTTGTTTGAGGATTTTTTCTTAGAAAATCTCTCTTTTTACTGAAAGTAAAAATTACTTTCTCTTTAGCCCTAGACAAAGCGACAAAAAAGGCACATGTATCCTCCTCTGACTGACTGCTAAACGACCAAAAAGCTTGATCCTCTAACCCCATGAATATTACAATCTTGTATTCTAATCCCTTGCTTTTGTGTATTGTCATAATTGGCAGTGCCCCTTCGCCTTTTAATTTTCTAATTGAGTCAGACCAATCTTGGCATTCTTCATAAATTTTCATAAGCTCTGACGATACTTTACTTTTTATGTCAGTTAAGTAAGTTCCTTGCTTATACTTTGGGTATATATTTTTGATCTTTTCAATTCCAAAAAATGCGATTATTTCTTCAATACACTCGTTTAAATCTTCAGAGTCTTCAACCGATGAGAGCTGTTCTCTTAACTTCTTAGAAAACTTGATTATTTCTTGATCAATTTTTCGATAAAATTCCCATTTGGGAACTACGTCAACACGAGTTAGTCTAGTTTCTTTGTATAGACTGTAGATATTGCTAAATTCAGACGGCGATCTTCCTAACGCAATTTTAAAGCTGTCTAGTATAAGTCTTGTCAACTCTTCTGACATCAAATCCTGGATTTGATCAAAGACTCTTGCTTCAACTCCCAGATTTGAGAGTTCTTGTATCAGTCTTTGGGAGTATAACTGCGATTTCTGCTTAACAATTACACTTATATCCTCTGGCTTGCACAAATCTTCTTCTAAAGCCTCTTTTATGTATCTTGCAACAGCTTTTGCTTCTACATCTTCATTATCAAAAAGCCAAATTGAACAAGCTCCAAGATTTTCGGTAGATATTTCTGTGGAAACAGGATCTATTATCCCTTTTCCAACATTAATCATATGTTTTTGCAATTTGATTAATGTTGGAATTGATCTATGATTTGCAAATAGTGAAGTCTTTTTTGCGCCAAAGTCTCTACTGAATTTGTTAAATACCTCTGGATCTGCGCCAGCCCATACCATAATTCTTTGTTTTTCGTCTCCTACTGCAATAAGTTTAGTTGTTGAAGAAAAAATTGTTTTTATCAACTCATATTGGTTTGTAGTAGTATCCTGAAATTCATCCAATAATACATGTGAGTAGGTTGCCCTAAACGCCCTGAGTATATGAGGATTCCTCTCTAAAATATATTTTGCCGCTTTACATATTCTTTCAAAATTGAGTTTTGTTAAATCTTTAGGGTTGGCGGTTTTAGATAGGTCAACTTGATAGTCTTTTGGCGGTCTATACTTGGGATCTAGCCCCAAACGAAACCTATCAAGAATGTCTTTTGCAAAAGAATCATAAGTGTGCGAATCAAATCGCTCTGAAAGGTCAGAACCACATCTCTTCTCAACCCTATCTTTTAAATTTTTCCGAGCATCTTTTTTAAAGCTAATTGCCAATATTCTTTTTGGATAAATGCAAACGTTTTCTTGAAGTAGGTATGTAACTTTTTGAGCCAATAGCTCTGTCTTTCCTGATCCTGGCCCAGCCGTAATGCAG
This sequence comes from uncultured Candidatus Saccharibacteria bacterium, assembly GCA_964427965.1. Lineage (GTDB taxonomy): Bacteria > Patescibacteriota > WWE3 > UBA101185 > UBA10185 > CAYRWK01. Next base: position 5,058 of record CAYRWK010000032.1, read on the forward strand.
TAATTATTATCGTTGTCCCTTATTACTTGAAGTGCATTAGGTTCTAATTCTATTCCCTCTGATGGTTCCCACTTTCTCTTGCCCACATACATACTATTTTGATTCTAACTTTACCTTTATGTGTTCTATAACAGCTGTGAGTGATTCGGGTAGACCTGTTTTAATTTCTTCATCACTCATAGCTGACATTGCTTGCAAATGAATCGAGGGCTTACTCCTGTTTAGGAACAGGGATCTATATAGCGGCATTAGCTCTTTTTCTTCGGCGGAATATGTTTCTGCGCTAGAATTTTCGTTTTTTAACACTGCGTCTATGGAAAGTTGTAGTTGTTTCATATAACCGTCTGGATCAATTTTAATATCTGGCAAACTACCACCACTTCCTGCAATCGTTTTATAAACTTCGGTGTATGCCTCGAGAAGCATAAAGTCCATATCTAATGGTTTGGAAAAGATAATTTCATATTTTTCAAGTAGATCTAACCAATGAGCCATGTCATTTAACTTAACGTGAGATTTAGATTTGAATGATTCTAAATAATATTCATCTAATGAACTACCATCTTCTTTCTTAAAGTCATGTATATTGACACCGTTTGTTATTAGCTGGTCGATCAGGTACTTTATTCGTTCCCAACCTCCTGTGTTTCGTTCGTTATCTATATCGGTCAAAGTCAAAAACGGTATTTCAAGATCGTACAGGAGTTTCCAAAAGTGATTTACGTGTCTACCCCCAAGGGGAACAATGCTAACACCGATTGCATCAGCTTTACCTAAGCAAATTTCTATAACTCTGGGTAATACTAGTCTTTCAGTGTCACCTTCACATAAAACAACAAGTTCTGCAAAATAAACTTCAGGAAAAGCCATTACAGCTTCTCTTACATATTTATCTGCCTCACCAAGACCCTCTGGTAACAATATCCGCTTTACTCTCGTGGATTGTGTTTCGTTATCTAATCTGAAGTGCCTAATCTGATCCGGCGGTACTCTAGTTACTGTGGAAGGCGAGTGTGTTGTTGTAACAACTTGAACAACATCTTTTTTAGAAACCGATGCTATGTTTTCTAGCGTATTTCCTAGTAAATGGGGTGACAAGTGGTTTTCAGGTTCTTCCAATGCGATAAAAGTAAAAAAAGAAGGTGGAATATCTTCAGAAAGAGTGGCATCTTTCTCTCTAATTTTAGATTCAATATCAATAATTGAGTTAACTAATGACAAATAGAACAGCGATTTTATTCCATCACCTAATTTTGCAATATCATATGAATTTCCAGTCTCTGCTGGAAAGAACTCGATTTCAACCTTCTTAAGCAAGTTTTCTAAGTCTTTGGAAGTAAAGTTTATTCGAGTATTTGTGTATTTTTTACCTCTATAAAGATTTTTCCACTGTGCGTTTATTACAGTACTAATTGTTTTTATTCCTTCTTCATTCACAAACACATCATCAAGGGATTGTATATTTTCTTCAAACTTAGTTTTAAAATCTGGACTCCACTTTACTGAGTTAAATAGTCTATACAAGTAAGTCCCAGCGACAATCTTAAGTTGAGACTCTGGATTTCTAATAGCGGGAATATAAACATACTGTATACCTTCTTGAAGTAAAGCGGGGTCTACCCTTTTCTTGTTCTCGTCATTCTCTCCATTTGGGTCTTCTTCCTCTGAAGATAAAATAAAGTTAAGCGAAGATTCAATGATTCCTTCTGGTGTTGACCCCTTTTGCCAAGATGCATCTAATCTAATACGACAGTAAGGTGATTCTCCCTGATTATTAATGGTCATTTGTCTAAAATAGAGTGGAATTTCAGACAAATCTTCATCTGAATCATGAACTAATTCAGGGAAATCTAATCGAATTTCAATTGAGAACTCCAATTTAGGTAATTGTCCAATATCGACTCCTGTTGGTACATGGAAGTCTTCTTTTGTGATTTCTCTATCATGAAATTTGCCTAACACTCTTAGTAAAGCGATTAGCGTCGCGGTTTTTCCACTACTGTTAGGGCCTACAAAAATCGTGTGCTTATCGAGATCTATTTTTTGTTCAATAGAGCCAAAACAACGAAAGTTTTTTATTTTTACATGCGATATTTTCATAATTATTCTTTTCCACCAGGCATAAAAAGATAGTTATATTGGGTAAAGTTTGCTTCGATTTTCGCCTTGTTTATCAATGTATCTGCAATTTCCTGAAAGTTTGTCCACAATATTTTCAAAACTACTTTGTACTCATTGGATATTTTCTTTTTCTTGTTTTCTATGGCGACGAAATTTTGGAAGAAACTCTTAAGTAAAGGTTTGAGTGATTCAATATTTTCTTCCATATGTCCTATTTGGTCAATTAAGTCTGGTCACCATCTACAATTCTTATTTCCTCTTCAGTAAGCCCATAAAGCTTATTACCTTTTCGTCATTTTTTTATCAGTTTTTTTTTAATTAAGGTTCGGGAACTGTTTGTAGGCCGTCGAGAGCATTTCCCATATCGTCATAACTGCTCCATGCATACAATTTGGCAATATCGATATTGAGGTTTGCTTCTTCAAGAGCATTTCTTAAATTGTCATTAACAGAAACCTCATAGTCGTATTCATAAAACCATTCCTCTGCTGTGTACCCTTCATATTTATCTTTGTGAATGAATATCGCCCAAATAAGTACAATTATTAAAATTGTAATCACCCAGCCATTATTGTTTTCTTCTTCCATCGTCAATATATTTATATACTCAAAATCACTAATACGTCAAACTTGTGGAGGATTTACCTCTTTATTCTTTTTCTTGCCAAAAATTCTTGTAAGTCCCGCAATTAATCCACCTAATATAATCCAACCAAGTATTCCACCGCCTGACGAGCTAGATTTTGGAGACGGGCTCGCAGTAGGCGTCACCTCTGTTGAGGCAGCTTTTACCTCAGGACTTTGCGACGGTGTGGACGTCGGAATTGTTATCGGCGTTTTAGTCGCCGTTGGCTTTTGTGTAGGCTTTATGGTTGGGGTGTTTGTTGGTGTAGTTGCAAAGCTTGAATATGTGTACGCCGATGTATCCCAAACGCAAGAGTTTCCTTCCCACACATATCCTGATTTACATTCACACTTGTCACCTGTAAAAGTTGCTTTCGAGTTATATCCAAATTGTTCCTGGCAGGCTTCGTTATCTGAAATGCATTTGGTACCTGATAAATTGAATCTATATCCGTAATTACATTCACAGGATTTGCTTAAGCTATCATACGTTGAACTATATCCATATTTATTCCAGCAAAATGAACTACCACTAATACACGTTCCTGACGAGCCAATCACGTAACCATACGAACATTCACAAGTTCCCGAAAGTGAGTCGTACCTAGAGCTATATCCAAGTTCATTCTGACATGCTTGGGTTTGGGAAATGCATTGACTACCTGAGGCTATGTAGCCGCTATAACACTCACACTTCTCGGTTAATGAATTATATGAGGAAAATAACGGACATGTCGGAATACTGGGATATGTCGTATAACTGCCACCACCGCACGTACAGCTTGGACTATAAGTTCCATCTGCACAAACCCATCTTCCTGTCGAATAATCACAATAACTTTGACCTCCGTGCCATGAGCAACACCCACTTGTCGCAAGCAAATTCTTTGGAAAAACTAGAAAGAAAACAAAAAGAAGAGTAGCAATTAGAATTTTGGGCAGGAGCCGAAACTCCTGAGATTTCATTCAACCTGATAATAGTCTTAAATCTACCTGAGGTCAAATTTTATTCCTTGCAAGGGCTACCCTTTCAGGGTGTTAAATAAATTTTGCAATTCCCTCGGGGTAGAGAATCAGTTTTCCCGATTTGAAGTCCTCGATTTTCTGCCAAACAGCTTTCGAATCTTTATCGTCATTTATTGAAATATTGTCTCTCTCATAAAGTTCTTTGTTAGACAGCTCTCCTTGAAAAACAAATACTATTTCATGGCCAGTTCTGCCCTCATAAGTAAAAATATTTTCCAAAGTAGTCAAATATTTAATATTTTCCAAATCTGTTCCTAGTTCTTCCCCAAATTCCCTTTTAAGAGCATCTTCCGCCCATTCACCAAATTCAATTCCCCCTCCAAGAAGTCTATAGAAAGTATCTTTTTTAACAGAATCGTGACCAATTCCGGAAAGTAATTTTCCATCATGTTTGATAATGCAAACTGCCAGCGACCGTATTTTTTTGCCTTCAAACATATGAGCAATTCTATCACACCAAGCACCTTGCAAGGGTAGCCCTTTCAAGGTCAAGGTTTATCCAATCTCCAAAACTTTCCCTGTAAAAGTTTGCCCGCCTGAGGTATACAAGAAAAGATCTCCCGCCTTGTGTCCCATGAGGGCGTTTCCGATTGGCGACACAGGAGAAACCATATTAAATCCGCTTATAAACACAGGATTTTCCACCAAATAAACTTCTTTTTCAGGATCCCCGCCTATTTGCAGCAAGATATAACAGGGAGTTTTTGC
>CAYRWK010000033.1:0-8039 GCA_964427965.1 uncultured Candidatus Saccharibacteria bacterium
TTAGCAACAAGCCACTCATATGCTGTTTTTATTCGCGAGTCACTGCCTGATTCGGGGGAGGCGCCAGATTGTTCGGCGTAAACAATAGGTTTGGCTGTAAAAGTTAAACCAACCAGGAACACAAGAAAAAATATCAAAAATAGTAATGGCTTATCAATTATCTTCTTCACACAATAAGTATACCTTTTTTTATGTATATGTTGTCAAGTAAGATAAACAAGAGAATTAATTAACCAAAAATTCCAAATAACTTGCCACCATTTTCCTCTACCAAGTCAATCTCTTTTTGACCGTAAGTACGCCAAAAATAATATTTTTGGCATCTTGTTTATTTCTTTTCTTAAATCCTTGAAAAACCGGAAAGGGAGAAGATTCAAATATTTCGTTCTACCGTGCTTAAATAATCAACTTAAATAATTAACTGTAAATGGAGGACTTGAATCCTCCAATTTATATTAATTGGAGGAATTTAATCCTTGGAACTTTGCTATAAATAAAAATAAAAACAGGGGACACTCAGCTACTTTCACCTTACACATTGCCAAGTAAGTTAAAGGAAGTTAGAATTATATGTAGTGAAAAACTACTGCTTGACCAAATTACAAAAGCTACGAAATGCTACAAAACTTATTTTTTCTTTTCTAATTCTCTTATTTACGCTCATATTTCTTCAAACAAACGCCTACGCAGTAACTAGAGCCGTTACAGGCAAAGCACTTGTGATGAGTACCGGAAACAGCTACTTAGATTTCACATCCTACGGCTCCAATGTAACAGTAGACAACACAACCGGGGATTTTACCGGATATGCTTTTTTGGAAGATGTCGGCTGGGTGGATTTTGGTACAGTAGATAACCCCGACGGACCGGTGAACTTAGATTTTGATACCGAAGCTGTAACAGGCAAAGCGTATGTGCTAAACACCGGAGCATATATTGATTTTACAGCATATAACAGCAATGTAGAAGTTAGTGTTCCCGCCGGAGTATTTTCAGGTTATGGGTTTTCAGAAGACATTGGGTGGCTAAACTTTTCTGATACAGGTGTTTCTACCACAAACCCATTTGACCTAGTAGCACCAACAATTATCTTAACCGCAATAACCCCCGATCCGGGCAATGACAACACTCCAACTTTAACCGGAACTGCAACCGAAGAAACCGGAACCGTTGCCGGCGTGCAATACCAAGTAGATTCAATCGTAGGTCCGTGGACAGCTTGTACTGCTAACGACACTGCATTTGATGAGGCTATTGAGGATTTTTCATGCACACCAACTGCTTTAGTTGACGGAGCGCACACAATATATGTTAGAGCAACCGACTCCAACGCCAATACAACTGCACCCGGATCAGAAAGTTCGGATGCATTTACAATTGATGCGACTGCCTCCACAGGCCCAACCAACGTTACCTCATCCGATCACACAACATCGACATGGAGCTCGGATAGCACAATAACAATGACGTGGACCGCGGCAACCGATGGAGGAGAGGGTCTTTTGGGATATTCATACATTTTTGACACCTCTGCCACAACAACACCCGACACAACCCAAGATATTGGTTTAGTTACAACAATAACCAGCGGCAATCTTACCGACGGTATCTCACACTACTTTCATATAAGAGCAGTTGATGGAGTGGGCAACTGGGGAACAGCTGTACATGCAGGCCCATATTACATAGATAGCACCAGCCCGTCAGGGTTTGACCTAAAATCCCCCGAGGATGACGAATATACCAACGATAAAACGCCGATATTTAAATGGGAAATGTCTTCCGACGCCTCATCCGGTTTGAATAAATATCAGGTGATTGTTGATGATGAAGTATTGATTGATGATATTAACCCAACTGATCCGGGGGACAGCGAAGGCAATATTAGAGAAGACGACAGTAAATGGGTTAAATACAACGACACTACAATTGAGGCCCATACCAAAGGAGATGAGTACAAACTAAAAAGCGGCACAAGAGAATGGAAAGTGAGGGTTTTTGACAACGCAGGTAACCGAAAAACAACGGGGTCTTGGAGTTTGATTGTCGATACAAAATCCCCAAATTTAACATTAGACGAAATTTCCGGAAACAAAAACTTAGACTACACAAGCAATTCATCCCCAACCATGTTTACAACGACGGATACTACACCCACATTTAAAGGAACTTCTGAGGAGGGGGCTAAAGTTACAGTAAACGGTGGGTCTGATACCCTATGCAGTTCTACCCTAAAAAGCGAGTCATGGGATTGTACTTCTAAAAAGACCCTTTCTTACGGAAACACTAAAATTAAAATAACATCCGAGGACAGGGCAGGAAACATTACAATCCTACCGGAATTTACTCTTTTGGTTTCCAAAGACATTGTAAGTCTTAGTTTTGACGCCGGAAACGGGGTAACAGAAGTCAACAAAGACAAGGATGCCGAGCAAACCCCAAGTAAAGAAGCTGTTATCAGCCCAATTGTTAACCCCGCCACTTTAGACGCAGACATGGTTCATACACTCAATCTAAAACTAATAGACGAGGAAAAGAAACCCATGGCGGGGGTGACCGTTATGCTGTTTTCCGATCCAAAAGAAGCAGTTACCAACAGCGAGGGTATTGCCACCTTTAATGACGTAGAAAAAGGGGAACATAAAATAGTTATCAACGATAAAAACTTTTCTGGAGAAAAAAAGATAGTTATAAACGGGGATACAGTAGTGGTTGATCTAACTATTCAGGTAAAAGCAACAAATCCTTTTACGTCTCCCGTTGTAATGGTAGTTATCGGGATACTTCTGTCCTTGCTAATTGCATCTGTTGTTATTATTTTAAAATTAAGACTAAAGACCGTAAATAGGTGAAAATTACACTTGACATATTATATGTATTTATGTAAAGTGATACTTGCATATGGTTTATCCTAGGAAAATATATTCAAACCTATTATCACACGCACAAACTTCCCCCGTTACCGTTTTAACAGGCATGAGAAGAACGGGAAAAACCACACTTGTGCAACAACTTCTTCAAGACATTCCAAACAAAAACTCAATGTACATGGATCTACAGCGTCCTGACAACCGTGAAATCTTTCAACAAAAAAATTATGAGACAATTCGTGACTCTTTTATTGCCCAAGGGCTAACACCAAATAAAACTATGGTTATCGCTCTTGATGAAATACAACTTGCACCTGACATCCCAAGTGCTATTAAGTATCTTTCCGACCACCACGACATTAAATTTATTGTAACAGGTTCAAGTTCATACTACCTTAAAAATCTATTTTCAGAATCCCTGTCAGGAAGAAAAAAGATTTTTGAACTGTACCCACTAGATTTTGGAGAGTTTTTAACATTTAAGGAAATACCCTTTTCTTTAACAGACCTACGGGAAAGTAAATTTAATGTTTTAGAATATAATCGACTTTCATCGTATTACGAAGAATACATCCGCTTTGGCGGATTTCCACAAGTGGTTCTTGCTAAATCCGAAGCGGAAAAACGCGATTTCTTGTTGGACATAATGTCCTCATACGTAAATATCGATATTCGCTCTCTGGCCGATTTCTCCGACGAACGCAATTTGTATACACTAGCTAAACTCATAGCAGGAAGGGTGGGGAGCAGAATAGATTACACAAAATTAGCAAACCTTGTTGGTCTATCACGTCCCACAATCACAAACTATATTTCATTTTTTGAAAAAACTTACCTTATAAGAACAGTGCCTGTGTATACAAAAAGTATTGATCGTGAAACTGTAAAATCCAGAAAACTATACTTTTGCGACACCGGACTAGCTAACATCCTGGCAGATCTTTCCGGTGGAGCACAGTTTGAAAACACACTCTTTAACCAACTCTCCCGTACAGGACAGGTTCAATACTTTGCTTTAAAAACAGGGCAAGAGATTGATTTCATTTTGGATGAAAATCTTGCGATTGAAGCAAAAGAAACCCCACTAGATGAGGATTTAGCACATTTAGCCCGCATGGCAACACAAGCCCAAATATCTAAATTCAAGCTTGTAGGTAGAAATATATCTCCAAAATTCTCAAACTATCTATGGGCAGGTTCTATAATATAGGAATATAATCCTTGTATGGTAAAAGTCCTAAAAGATAAAGAACTCATAGAAAAATTCCTAACCCGCGGTGTTGAAGCTATTTACCCAACCAAAGACGAGCTACGCCAAAAACTCATGTCCGGAGAAAGATTACGCATTTACCAAGGTTTTGACCCATCCGGCCCATTTTTACATATTGGGCATGCGATGGGCATAAGAGCCTTACGCATTTTGCAACAACTTGGCCACGAAGTAATTTTTTTGATAGGGGATTACACCGCCAGAGTAGGGGATCCGGACAAAGAAACCGGTCGTAAAATATTAACAGATGAAATTATTGAAAAAAACAGGCAAGGCTGGAAAGAACAAGCAGCTCAGATTATTGATTTTGAAGGAGACAACCCTGTTTTGTTTAAACGCAACTACGAATGGCTATCAAAACTCACTCTAAACGATCTAATTCAGCTTATGTCCAAATCAACCGTTCAACAAATGATAGAAAGAGATATGTTTGATCGCAGGATAAAAGCAGGAGATCCTGTGGGACTGCAGGAGTTTATTTACCCATTAATGCAAGGCTACGATGGGGTTGCTATGCAGGTTGATATGGAGATTGGCGGTACAGATCAAACCTTTAACATGCTGATGGGCAGACACTTAGTAAAAGAATACCTAGGTAAAGAAAAATTTGTACGTACAAATATTCTTATGGATGCTCCCGATGGAAGAACAATGAGTAAAACCAAAGGTAACGGTATAAACCTTTCTGATTCTTCTGAAGATATGTACGGCAAGGCTATGTCGTACTCGGATAGTTTAATAACCAAGGGCTTTAAATTATTGACAGAAATTCCAATAACCGATATTGAAGAAATGGACAAAGCAATGGAAAAGGGAAGTAACCCAATGGAATTTAAGAAACAGCTTGCATACGAAATAGTAAAAATATTAAGGAGCGAAAAAGATGCAAAATCAGCGCAGGAACACTTTGAAAAAACAGTCCAATCCAAAGATGGGGACGTTGTTACAGAAATTAAAAAAGCAATAGAAACCGGTGAAGAACAATCACTTGCCAAAGTAGAAACCAACCTACACGGAAAAATGTCAGTATTAGAATTTGCAAAAAAAGCATACGACGGCAAATTCTCATCTGCTGAAATAAAAAGACTAATCGAACAAGGTGGAGTAGAAGTAGACGGTAATAAAATATCTAATACAAACCAAGAAATTGATTTTATTAAAGGCACCGTAATAAAGATCGGAAAAAGAGACTACACAGTTATTGCCTAAGACCTAAACCTATGAGCACAGCTACAAAACTTATATTAATATTACTGGTATTTATTGCCTTATTTGTAGTTAGTCACATACTCCTAGGGATTTTGGAACCGGCCTTTCATCTAGGCAGTTACCGTGAAACTATGTCAGGAATAATTGCCGGCGCATCTATACTACTTTTTTATATTTTTGTTAAAATGAAAGGGTAAGTTATGTTAAAAAAAGCAAAGAAAACTATAAGAACAATGTATAAAAAGGGAACTTTAGGTAAGATTCTTGTAATCATAAGTTCCTTAGCATTGCTTGCGACTTCGGTACTACCGTATGTATTAAGATAGTATATTCCCTAAAAGGACAGCTTAATCACTGCCATGTAGATTGTAAATCCGATTGACAAATTACATGAACGGCAGTATTATGCCCGCGCGATCATCAAAAGAACCCTTGTACAAAAACATCAAAACTCTATTTTTACAGAGACAGCGGCGGCAATGAAGTTGACCTAATTATTGACAATGGAGCTAAAATAATACCGGTAGAGATAAAATCCGGAGGTACGTTCTCATCAGCCTTTCTTAAAGGCATTGAGTATTGGAAATCGCTAGATGTAGCCTCAAAAGATACTACCGGATTTATGATTTACTCAGGTAAAGAGTTGACAAAGACTAATAAGAACAAACTACTTTCATGGAATCATCTGGAGGAACTCTTTTCAGAAATAGATTAAGGTAGTTTTGATAGAATAGATTAATGATCCTTCTAAACTCCCAGGTCACATCTATCCCCATGATCGGACCTAAATACAAAAAACTGTTAGAAAAACTGGATATCTACACAGTAGAAGACCTTTTGTATCATTTTCCATTTAGATACGATGATTTTTCGATAATAAAAAATATTGCCGACTTGCAGGAAGGGGAGATAGTAACCGTAGAAGCAACCCTAGAATCAATAGATAACATTTTTACCAAATACGGTAAAAGACTAACCAAAGCAAAAATTTCGGATCAGACAGGCGCAATAAGTGTTGTTTGGTTCAACCAACATTACATTAAACAAGCTCTCACACCGTTAAAAAAATATAAGTTTAGTGGAAAAATACAATCTCTTGCCGGTAAGCTTGGGTTTGTATCACCAGAAATAGAGGACGCAGAAAAAGCAAGTTTAAACACCTCGCGGCTTGTACCCATATATCCGGAAACAGCCGGCGTTTCCTCCAAATACCTTCGCACTAGAATTAACGACGTCTTGCATGTAATTAAAAAAGTAGAAGAATTTTTACCGGCAATCACATTAATTAACCATAAATTAGTTGATTTAGACACAGCACTACGAGCAATTCATTTTCCAAATAATTTAATTGAAAAAAATCATGCCGAAAAAAGATTGGCTTTTGAGGAGTTGTTTTTGGAACTACTTAAAGTAGAAGACCGTAAAACCAAATGGGAACAAAAGCTAGTTGGCACACCGCTTGAGGTCAGCAAACATAAAAAAGAAATAGAAAAACTTATAGCAGGCCTGCCTTTTACTCTAACAAACACCCAAGAAAAAGCAGTTGAGGAAATATTTGCAGATTTAACACAAAAACATCCAATGAACAGGCTTTTGGAAGGAGATGTAGGCACAGGCAAAACAATCGTAGCCATAATTGCCTCATACCTAACATATTTAAACGGCCTTAACGTACTGTACATGGCTCCAACCGAAATCTTGGCCAATCAGCATTTTGCCACCTTTAACAAGTTACTTAAAAACTTTGACGTACCAATAAATTTGGCTACAGGTTCGTTAAAAACAAAACAAAAGAACCAAAATCATATAACCATAGGTACTCACGCCTTGTTGTATGAAAAAGAGGCATATAAAAACATTGGCCTTGTAATAATTGACGAGCAACATCGCTTTGGTGTAGAGCAACGAGCAAAACTATTAGAAATAAACCAGACAGGCATAACCCCACACCTTCTTTCTATGACAGCAACACCAATACCGCGAACCATGGCGCTAACCCTATTTGGAGATTTGGCTATATCGGTATTAGACGCCCCTCCCAACACTAATAAGCAAATAACTACAACGGTAGTCCCAAAGCCTCAGCGAGAAAAGGCCTACGAACTGGTTAAGGCCAAAAACGAACAGACCTTTATTGTTTGCCCGTTTATTGAAGAATCAGACAACGGTTTGCTGGCAAACGTGAAGGCAGCGGAGGTTGAATATAAAAAGCTAAAAGAAGGCATATTTAAGAACACCCCAATAGGGCTTTTACATGGCCGAATGAAACCGCAGGAAAAACAGGAGGTTATAAAACAATTTACAGAGGGCAAAATAAAAATACTGGTATCAACACCTGTAATAGAAGTAGGCATAGATATTCCTGAAGCAACCATAATGATGATTGAAAGTGCTGAACGCTACGGTCTAGCATCCCTGCACCAACTTCGCGGCAGAGTCGGAAGAGGAGATAAACCGGGTATCTGTCTGGTGTTTATGTCGACTGACTCACCTTCATCCTACAAACGTTTAAAAAACCTAGAAACCATTACAAACGGCTTAAAACTTGCCGAAATTGACCTTGCTATGCGGGGACAGGGGGATTTATACGGCACATTACAACACGGCTTTAAAAAATTTAAACTGGCAGATATAAATAACATTGAAATGTTGGAAGAAGCAAAACATGAAGCTCAAGTAATTTACCCAAA
>CAYRWK010000033.1:8139-9268 GCA_964427965.1 uncultured Candidatus Saccharibacteria bacterium
CAAGACATACAAACACAAATACCGTCTTTAAGAATAACAAGCGGAAGTGCAAAAAATAAAAAGCTCACAGTACCTGAAGTTCCGGGTATTAGGGCTGTGCAAGAAATTACAAAACTGGCGATATTTTCAATACTTGGAGAAAAAGTATTAAATGCCGCATGCCTTGATCTATACGCCGGAAGCGGAAACATGGGTCTGGAAGCACTAAGCAGGGGAGCCAATTGGTGCGATTTTATAGACAACAACTGGAATGCAAAACAAGCCATAGAAAAAAATATTAAATTCTGCGGGTTTGAAGAAAAAGCTGAAACACATTTAAGCGAGGCTGTTAAGTTTGTTGCCAATACTGAGAACAAATATGATGTGGTCTTTTGCGACCCCTTTTATGACGATTTAAATCATAAGTTTTTAATAAAGAATATGGGTGAAGTACTGAATACAGACGGCTATATCTTTTTTTTGCATAGCGATAAACTAAACATGGAAAACCTACTTACAGAAACAAGCCTTGTAATGGAATCCCAACGTAAGTACGGAAAGACTCTACTTAGTATTTTAAGATTAAAGTAATTTCAAGCTAACAATTTATAGATTATCTGGAGTGGGGAAAAACATAACCTCGCCATAAAGCGAGGTTATGCAAACGTTTCATTACCCAAGAGCTATTGGATCAAGCAGTTTGCAGGAACTGTCGGAGTAACTGCTGTTGATGTACCAGTCGAGGTATCGTAGGTACAAGTAAATATACAAGTACCAAGAGTACCTGTAATAGTAAGTGTGGTACCTGCAGCTGTTGGAGCGTAAGTAGCACCAGTTGGAGTACCAGCCGGGCTGTTAACACCAATCTCTGCAAATGTATCGCAGGTAGTAAACGCATCAGATCTTGCAGCTGCGCATGCATGCATAGCTAAGCATACCTTATCTGTGTTTGCTCTAAGCACAGATTCATTTGCTTTTCTCTGTTGAACAGCTGGGTTCATAACAGCTAACACAACACCCGCTAAAATACCAATGATAACGATAACGATTAAAAGCTCGATAAGGGTAAAACCTTTCTGAGAGTAGGATTTGGTCATATTATTGTCTACACCCCCTTCCTACATATTCACTTTTAGATTTCTTAATAATA
>CAYRWK010000034.1:0-8701 GCA_964427965.1 uncultured Candidatus Saccharibacteria bacterium
GCCTGCTTCGCAGGCACTTACTATTGGATTCACTAGCCAAAACCCGGAACCCTTTGGCGCAAACCAGTTTTACGTTCAGTAGAAATTAGTGCCAAATAACATTACAATATTTCTAAACAATGTTTAAGAATAAGCCTCTACTGCTCCAAGATAAGAAATTTAGATCCTTACTACTTGCTCTAGCTGTGGTACTTCCTTTTGAGGTACTTTCTTTCTTCTCTATCCACCTGCCGTTCTGGATTGAATACCCACTATTTGCTTTATTAATATATATCTTTGGAAAGAATGTCTTAAGACATGGCTTCAAAAGCTTGATGCGGTTACGTTTCTCGGATATCAATCTTTTGATGTCGATTGCAATCCTTGGTGCAGTCTATTTGCAGGAATTAGAAGAAGCAGTAATTATCGTGGTTCTTTTTGCCCTAGGGGAAGCTTTGGAAGATTTTGGTATCAGTCAGAGTCAAAAAGCTTTGAAAGTATTAGTGGACGAATCTCCTAAACAAGCACAAATTAAAGGTGAATCTAGAAAAACACTCGTAGACAAGATTGTCGTTGGTGACATTATTATTGTAAAACCAGGTGACCGAATTCCCTTAGATGGGGTGATTGTTGAAGGTTTTTCGCTTGTTGATGAGTCTACAATCACCGGCGAGCCTTTACCTAAAAACAAACATATCAACGATCTCGTTTTTGCAGGAACCATGAACGGTAGTGGTTATCTTGAAATAAAGGTTTCTAAATTATCTAAAGACAGTACACTGGCAAAAATTATAGAGTTAACCTATTCCTCGTCCGAAAAGAAATCTTCATATCAGAGATTTATAGAGAAGTTCGCCACATACTACACACCCACGATCCTGATCATCGCCTCACTAATAATCGTTATTCCGGTCGTTTTGTTGGGACAGCCATTTAACCAATGGTTTACTCAGGCATTGACACTACTTATTATTTCTTGTCCTTGTGCTTTAGTTATTTCCACACCTATATCTGTCTACTCCGCCATAGGCAACGCCACCCAAAGAGGCGTACTTATCAAAGGTGGCAGATTCATCGAGGAACTTGGAAAGGTAAAAGTGGTTGCATTCGATAAAACACGTACCCTTACCAAAGGTGAACCAATCATTTCGGATATTGTGCCGTTTAATGGTTTCACAAAAGACGACGTGGTGGCTTGTGCCGCGGGAATAGAGCTCCTATCTGAACATCCTCTCGGTCAAAGCATAATTAAGGAGGCCGAAAAACTCCGGCTCTCACCCCATAAATTTACCAATTTTAAAGCCATCCCCGGAAAGGGCTTAACTGGTGACTGTTTGGTCTGTACTGATAGTCATTATTGTATGGGTAATATTAGTTTCATTTCCGAACAACATCCTCTTGTGGAGGAAGCTATCGACTATGTTAAAAAGTTTGAAAAACAAGGTAAAACCACAATTGTAATTAGTAACAATAAAGTAATAACCGGTGTCATCGCTATTACAGATGAAGTTAGGGCAGAGAGTAAAGCTGTCATCAACAAACTGGATCAATTCAATATTCAATCTGTAATTCTAACGGGAGACAACCAATCATCAGCTGATTTTGTGGCGAGCCAACTTGGTATAAAAAATGCTCAAGCCAATTTACTACCCGAGCATAAAGTTTCAGAACTCTCCAAACTTATTAAAAAATATAACCATGTTGCCATGGTCGGCGATGGTGTAAACGATGCTCCATCTCTAGTCACTGCACCGGTCGGAATTGCCATGGGTGCAGCTGGTTCTGCAGTCGCCATAGAGAACGCAGATGTTGCCATCATGAACGACAATCTAAATCTTTTACCCTTCATAATCGAACTCGGCAAGAAATCAACTCAAACCATTAAAATTAATACAGCTGTCGCCATCGGTGTTAAAATCAGCTTTCTTGGCTTAGCATTTTTGGGAAAAGGCAATTTGGCCTTAGCCATATTTGCCGACGTGGGAGTGACGGTCGCGGTCATCTTAAACGGATTAAGATTGTTTACATTTAAGGAAACTAATAAATGAAAATTCAAATAATTGAAGGGAAGTTAGAGACAATTGTGATGGCTATTGTTTGGGAAAAGAAAACATGTTCGCCTAAGGAGGTGCTAAGTGAGTTAAAAGGTGAGTACGCACTAACAACCATTTCGACGATCTTAGAGAGGTTGTATGAGAAAGACTTGTTAATCAAAACTAAGGTTGCTGGTAAAGTCACCTTTGCCCCAAAAATATCTGAACAATTGTATTCCGAATCAATGGTCAGTCAATTTATGAATAAGGTGGTCACCTCTTTTGGTGATTTAGCTGTCAGCTCATTTGCTAAGGGCGTAGAACAACTCCCAACCGAAAAACGCTTGGAACTAGTCGAATTGCTTAAACAGAATGAAAGATAGCCGATTATTAAATATTATATTGGGGATATTCCTTGTTGTTTTATTGGCTTGGTTTATCAAAACAGCCATAGTACTGTACCCATTATTAATTGGCGCGGTACTAGTTTTTTGTAGTATTTGTCTTAGTTCTCTGCTGCCCTATGTTGGTGCCGGATCTTTAATTATGGGAACACTTCTAGTCGGAAGTTTATTTCTAATCTTATTCCGAACTTATCATTTTTCAAAAAGCCTAAAGATCAGCACTTCCTCAAACAAGACAATTGATAGATTAGCTTTCAAGCACCAATTACAAGGAAAAATAATTTTATTTGATGACGATAGACCGCAGGCATTTTGTTTAGGATACTGGAAGCCAAAGATCTATCTTTCTCAAGGACTTTTATCCATGATGTCACTTCCGGAGTTAGAAGCCGTTGTTACTCACGAAAAACAGCATCTAATTAATAACGACAATTTGGTAACCCTGATTCTATACGTCTTACGAAATACATTTTTCTTTTTACCTGTAGTGGCAGATTTTGTAAACTCCTATCATATCCAAAAAGAAATCAAGGCAGATCGTGGAACTATTCATGCGACAGGACGGAGCGGCCATCTTATCTCAGCTCTCAGGAAGGTAATTGATTACCCATCATTCAATATAACTTCTATTAATACATTTTCTCAAAAACACGATATCGAGATTAGGGTAAAATCTCTTCTCGGAATCTACACACCGAAATACATGATTAATGGACGCAGTCTTCTTGTGAGCGCCATAATGATTTTATTGGCTGTTAATGTGATGGCTAACAAAGTAGAAGTACACCCATCAGGCCAACAATCGAGTTCTGTCTGTCTTGATAATAATATTTGCGAAGACGAGTGTCAGTCGTGATTTTCTAATATATTCAAATAAAATAATTGACAGAGGATAAAATAACTTCTACAATGTGTAGAAGTTATTATTAGTTTAGAAAATGATCAACCTCAAAATAAATCCTACTCACCTGTTACTAATTCTCAGTTTGTTTTTCTCAGGCATTTTATTTCTAAAAATTCAAAAACTTGAATTAAAACTGACTCAAGCGGAAGGCCAGGTAAACAAACCTTCCGGTCAGCAACAAGCCCCGGATCCGGAGCCAAGTAAAAATTTAGAAGCCATGCCCCCAGTTACAGACAAAGATCACATTCTTGGCAATAAGAACGCCGATGCAGTGTTAGTAGTCTATACCGACCTGGAATGTCCTTTCTGTAAACGCTTCCACGCTACAATGCAACAAATTGTTAAGGAATATGGTGACAAGGTGGCTTGGGTCTATCGGCAGAATCCCTTAAGCTTTCACGCTAATGCCCAAAAAGAGGCAGAAGCCACGGAATGTGCCTTTGAGCAGGGTGGAAACAAAGCTTACTGGAAATATGTCGATCAGTTGATGGAAAGAACTACCTCAAATGGAACTGGCTTTGCTTTAGACAAACTCGTTCCCCTTGCTTCCGAATTGGGTCTAAATGCTAATAAATTTAAACAATGTCTTGACGGTGGTAAGTATGCCCAACATGTAAGCGACGATATGGCAGGTGGTGCCAAGGCTGGCGTTCAGGGTACACCAGGAACAATAATCGTAGGCAAAAACGGCAAAAGAGACTTCATTAATGGTGCTCAACCTTTCGAACAAATCAAACAGCAGATAGACTCAGTTCTTAAATAAACCTGCACACACCAGACGGGCCTTATCAGAAGAAGCTCGTCTGGTTTTTGGGTAGGCTTAAGGATCAAGTTTTTAACATTTGTCTAATGAATAACAAACTAAGAAGTGATTTTCCAATATTTTCTAATCAAGGTGAAAAACTACCGATATATTTTGATAGTGCCTGTCAAAGTCTTCGCCCCCAAGTAGTAATCGATTCTATGATCGATTATTATCAAAACTATCCGGCTTGTGCCGGAAGAAGCATGCACTCTTTTGCTTCAAAGGTGACCCAAAAGTGTGACGAGTCCAGAGTTACTATTGCGAAATTTATCAATGCCAGGCAAAAAGAAGAAGTAGTTTTTACCCGTAATACAACTGAGGGTATAAATCTGGTAGCTAACTGCTTAGATTTCAAACCAGGAGACATCGTTATCACTTCGGACAAGGAACATAATTCAAATTTAATTCCTTGGCAAGTCTTGGTAAATAAAAAAGGCATCATCCATAAGATTATTCTCTCCCTTTCCGATAACACTTTCGATCTTGATGAGTTTAAGAAAACTATAAATAGCCGGGTGAAATTAGTATCTTTGGGTTTTACCTCTAATCTTGATGGAGTTACTATTCCGGCCAAGGAAATAATTGAAACCGCCCACAAGAACGGAAGCCTTGTCTTACTGGATGCCGCCCAAACAGCACCTCACCAAAAAATTGATGTGCGTGAACTTGATGTTGACTTCCTTGCCTTTTCAGGACATAAAATGCTCGGTCCATCAGGGACTGGAGTCTTATACGGAAAATATAAGCTGCTGGAAAATCTCGAACCATTTATGGTTGGTGGAGACACCGTGTCATCTTCTACTTACACCACACATGAGTTCTTGGCACCACCGGAAAAGTTTGAGGCCGGTCTTCAAGATTATGCCGGTATCATTGGACTAGGCGAAGCAGCCAAATATTTAATGAAAGTTGGATTTTCCGAAATTGAAAAAAAAGAAAGAGAGATTAACTCATACCTGACAAAAGAACTGCTGGCCATTCCCAATCTAAAAATTATTGGTCCGGAAAATTCGGACAAAAGAGGCGGAATAATCTCTTTCTGTGTCGATGGTGTTGATCACCATCAGTTGGCATTAATTCTGGATCAGTCGGCCAACATCATGGTTCGATCAGGTCAACACTGCGTTCATTCCTGGTTTCACCACCACAAGATTAAGGGTTCCGTTAGGGTTTCGGTATACTTCTACAATACCTTGGAAGAAGCTGAGTTGTTTGTGAGAGAAATTAAAAAAGTTATTCAGGTTTTACTGTAACTTATGTTTTGTCTTATCTCATTTTTAATTTTATCGATCATCGGGATCTTCAGCGCCTCCCATAGGGTGTTGGCGAAGGAAGCCTTCGATTGCGTTTTTCGTCGTCTCACACTTCGTCCCTGCAACACAGGTTTTCAGGAAAAAATGAAAGCAAAGATTACCGGTCAACTGTTACCGCGATCAGTTATCCTCGCCAGATTGTTCAATAAGCACTTCGAATTATTAGCCTGGTTATTATTTTTAGTTACTTTAGTTAGTATTTTTTGGACAGGCAAGGGTTTGTTTAATTTTTATATGTATGGCAGTTGTAACGGCTTAAATAAATCAGGTTTTTGTGCTCTTGATCCCACAGGGCAAAACAATAAAGTTTCTCAAGCAGGCGGAAGCTGCACGGTGGGGGAAGGTGATGAGAGCAAGGTTACTCTTAAAGATGTGAACCTAAGCACCTTTCCTGCAAAAAACAATAACGAGAAAAATACAGTAGTTTTTATCGGATGCTTTAATTGTGACTACACCCGAAAAGCATATCCAATTGTTAAAAAGTTAATAGAAAAAAATAAAGTAAATTTTGTTTTTGCTCATTATCCGGTCAAAGGCGAGACTGTGTACATGTTACCCATCGGATACTGTGCCTACAAGCAAGATCAGTCCAAATACTGGCAACTGGTTGATAAGTTGTTCGCCAGCACCAAAGAAGAAAATGGTAACCCTGATTATCTAAATCAATTACTGGTAGGTCTTGGTTACTCTTTGGAATCAATACAGTCATGTACCCAGTCTCAAGAAACAAAAACCGCTGTGGTCAGACAGAGAATCGAGTTGGAAAAAACTAATATTTATGGAACTCCTTTAGTTTTTATAAACAGCAAGGGGCTAGTAGGGCCTAAGCCGTATAGAGTTTACGATCGAATCTTAGATACTATCAATATTTTTAAAAATAAATAAACATGCAACCAACAGCAAGAATCTCTTTATTTGAAGACAAATTTGTTCTCGGAATATTAGTTTTGACTGTACTAATAGCAGTGTTTGGTGGTATCTTTTTATCCAAATCTCCAAGCGGTCCAACTGTCCTAAATAAGGAGGAGAGCAAAGAGGCTCTATCTGTAAAACCAGATGATTGGATAAAAGGAGTTCCAGAAGCCCCGATAACTATCGTAGAGTATCTGGATTTCGAGTGTGAAGCCTGTCAGGCATACTACCCAATTACAAAAAAGCTACAGGAGGAATATCAAAGTAAAGTACGTTTTGTTGTCAGATATTTCCCCTTACCCGGTCATAAAAATTCTATAACATCAGCCACCGCCGCTGAGGCTGCAGGAATTCAGGGAAAGTTTTGGGAAATGCACGACCTGCTGTATGAAAATCAAAAAACTTGGGGTGAGAAAACAGCCCCGGATCCATCACTGTTTACTGAATACGCCAAACAAATTGGACTAGATATGGAGAAATTTTCAACCGATATCAATTCCCAACAGGTTCTCTCAAGAATTAACAGAGACAAGATTGCTGGAGGTTCGTTGGGTATTTCAGGAACACCAACATTTTTTATTAATGGAGAAAAAATTCCAAATCCCAAGGGTTACGATGATTTCAAGAGTATCATTGACGGCTTATTACCATCAACTCAATAATTTACTGCTAAACAAATGAAAAAGTCTAAAAAATCCAAACTGTGTTTCTTTGTCCAAGGCATGCATTGTGCATCATGCGAGATGATTATCGAAAAAAAGCTCAAAAAAGAAAAGGGAGTCACTTCCGTTGAGGTTGACTTATCGAATGGGCAGGTTTATGTTGAAACCCAGAGCAGTACACCTATTTCTGAAGATTACCTAAACTCTTTGTTTAAGAGAGATAACTATACTTTCTCTGCTAACCCGGTAGTAGATAGCCACAATCAGGTTACAGTGGAAGCAATTGATATAACCCCTTACGGCATTGCCGCTCTCCTCATAATGGCATTTTATATTCTTCAGCAATCAGGTTTCACTTCTTTGGTTTCTGTTAACTCTCAGTCTTCCTTGCCTCTGTTTTTTACATTTGGTTTAATTGCTGGGTTATCAAGTTGTGCTGCCTTGGTAGGTGGGATTATTCTTTCACTTAGTAAGCAGTGGTTGTCTCTGTATGGAAACGACGAATCTTTTGTCAAAAAAACCGAACCTCATCTGTTATTTAATGTCGGACGTGTGGTGGGGTATGGATTCTTTGGAGCCTTACTCGGTTTTCTGGGAACATTTTTCCGACCGTCTATCGGTTTCTCAGCGACCTTAATCATTTCAGTTTCATTACTCATGGTACTGCTTGGATTCCAGATGCTAGGGGTGAAAGCGCTGGCCAAATATCAGCTTCGTTTACCTAAAAGAATAACAAGAAAATTCTCAAACGAAGAAAATTTCAAAGGAAGGCTCGGTCCATTACTTATGGGAGCACTTACATTTTTCTTACCTTGTGGATTCACCATTACCGCCCAAGCTTTAGCCATAACTTCAGGTTCTCCCATTCAGGGTTCTTTAATAATGTCCATATTTGCTTTAGGTACGGTTCCTGGTTTACTCTCCATTGGTATCGGTAGCGTAAAAATGTTTACAAATTCAAATGTATCCAAACAGTTTTCTACTATCGCTGGAATTATCGTCATATTCTTTGCAGGATTCAACATTAATTCTCAAATGACTGTTTTGGGATTCTCAAATATTGGTGATGTTCTAGGTGCAGTTACAACCTCGTCAACGAAGACAGGAAACATTTCCGGTCTCGCTCCAATAGAAAAAGGAAAACAAATTATCAGAATAAAAGCATCTTCAGACGGATACTCACCAAACAAATTCAGGGTTAAGGTAGGTCAATTAGTTCGTGTTGAAATTACCGATGTTGGTACTAGTGGTTGTACCAATGCTGTTATTTCAAAATTATGGGACGGACAAATATCACTTAACAAAGGACAAGTTTCCACCAAAGAGTTTACTCCTTCTAAAGTAGGCGTTTACAAATTCTCCTGTTGGATGGGTATGGTATCAGGAACTATTGAAGTAGTCGACAAAACAGGAAATGCCGGACCTGCAAACGCAGAACCAATAGGTACAGGGGCTAAGGGTTGTGGTTGTGGGGGATCTGGAAGTTGTGCGGGATCAAAATAAGTCGAATTATTACGGCTTTTGTCACAAGGAATAATGCTATCTCGCAACGCTATCAGTATCCAGATTATTGGGTATTATTCTCGGTTCGAATCTTGAGGGAAAATAGTGGGGTAATTCTGGGAAGCACCAATCTCTATAGAGAATACGGACACCTTGCGGTGTCCAACTTGGTTGTCTGTTATAACG
>CAYRWK010000035.1:0-8155 GCA_964427965.1 uncultured Candidatus Saccharibacteria bacterium
TTTGGAGGAGTTAAGGAATTAGAAGAATTTGTGAGGTATACTTAACACAATGGATCTGCAAGATCAGTTACAGCAACTTCAAAAACAAAAAGAACAACTATTACAAAAACAAGCTTCTTTGATTGAAGATTTGAAAGTTCGCCATTCAGACATATACAATTGGTTTTTAGATAACAGTATTGATCTAAGAAGTCTTGCCAAATATTCTGCAAATATCGCAGCAGCCTTAGCTATTGTGTTAAAACCGGGGGACTTTTCGGTTAAGTGGGTCTCTGATAAAAAGACTGAAGCACCCAAACTTGAACCTGTTGTTAGGCTTATAGAGGTAGATGAGCTTGCAGGGAAAACTGAGGATGAAAAAGTAAAACTTGTTCAAGAACGGTACGGGCATATTATTAAACGCGCGGCTGAGAAATATTCAGTAGATGAAAAACTAATCTTGGCAACAATTATGCTTGAATCAGGAGGTAATACTTATGCTGTAAGACAAGAACCTCAGATAAATGATGCAAGCTATGGTTTGGGGCAGATATTATATGGTACAGCGAGAGGTATGGGTTTTAAAGGGAGTGCGGAAGAAATGTTTGACCCCGAAGTAAATATTGAGCTTACTGCAAGGTATCATAGAAGAAACATGGATGTGTACGGTCAGGAATTAACTCCCACTCAATTAACAACCGCATATAATGCAGGAAGCCCGTACAGCACGCCTTATCCCGGGCATTTAACTAAGTTTGAAAAGTGGTATGAAAAAGTTGGTAATTTGTTAGTATAGATTTATATATGGAATATTTGTACGAAACTAAAAATCCAGGTAGTGAGGGTCCATATGACTCAAATGAATTTAGTTCAAAGAACTCCGGTGGTGAGGCTCCCCACAGTGTTGAAAGTTTGCTTGAACAAAAGGTTATTGAGGTGAGAAGGGAGGTTGAAGAATTGAGAAACAATGTAGCTGCGCTAGAGACCGCACAGGGTAAGCTCGATTCCCTGGAAAGTCAAGGAAAACTCAAGGACATGCCCTTAGAAGAGCAAATACTCAAAGCATTTTTATAGACGTAACCCTTAAGTATTTTTAGAGCACTTGCACAAACATTTTTTCACCCATATACTAATTCTGTTAATTAATTGAAAGGAGCTATATGCCCGGTTCTTCTTTAGACATTCATAAACATATAAAGTTTTTAATTATAGTTGTCTCTGTATTGCTGGTTGTTACAGGAGGTTATCTTGCAAACTCCATGGGACTTGTGAGTCTTGGAAAAACCAGGACCATTACTGTAAAAGGTACAGCCTCAAGTAAAATTGACAATCAGGTAGCAACCTTTAACGTTGGTGTTAACGTGACAAAAGCAGTTAAAACCACAGCAGTAAAAGAAATGAACGACAGAATGGATAACATTATCTCTTCTGTAAAGAATTTTGGGATCTTAGAAGAAGATATTAAAACCACATACATCAGCGTTTATCAACAATCAAATTGGGATCCTACATCTCAAAAAAGTACTCTTGGTGACTGGATTGCTTCATCTAACATAGATATCAAATTAAGAGACACTTCAAAAGCTGATGAGCTTTCTGCGTTACTATCCTCACTTGAAACAGATAACGTATACGGTCCAAACTTTGCTGTAGAGGATGAAAACGTTAATGATGCTGAAATATTAGCTAAGGCCGTTGCAAATGCTACAGAAAAAGCTATGGTAATTGCTAAAGCAAATGGTAAGAACTTAGGATCAATTTTATCAATCACTGAGGGCTACAATGCTTATGACAGCAATATGTATTACAGTGAGGGGTTAGGTGGAGGAGGAGCTGAATCTATGGTTCCTGGTACAACAGACATCTCAAAGACAGTTACGGTTACTTTTAGTCTTAGATAAAATTTGTTGAAAATTTATAATATGCCCTGCGGGAACATTCAGCGGGGCATATTTTTTTAACCTTTAATAACAATACTTACGATCTTTTTGGGAATATATATAAACTTTTGAACGGACTTACCGTTTAATTCTGCTTTTACCTTCTCTAAATCCATAACTTTTGTTTTGATACTTTCTTCTGTGTCGGTCTCTGTAACAAGTACTTCATCTTTGATACGTCCGTTTATTTGTACAGGAATACTAATTTCCAAATCTTGAGCAAGCGCCAAATCAAACTTTGGCCATGATTGCAAATGTACACTATTCTCTTTATGCCACTTCTCATAGCTGTTAATTTCCTGCCACAACTCTTCTGCTACAAAAGGTGCAAGGGGAGCTATAACTAATATAAAATCTTTCCAAATAGCTAAATCAATTTGGTTTACCTTTTTAAGAGTATTCACAAAAATCATGATTTCGCTCACGGCTGTGTTCATTTTTAACCTCTCAAGCATACCTGTGATATTTTTTACCATTTTATGGCATGCCTTCTGCAAAACAATATCGGATTTATACGTTTTGTCTTTTGAAACCTTTTCGTTTAGCTCGTATATGTTTTTCATTAGTCTCCAGCAGGCTTTAATACCATTATCATTCCATGGGTATGTATCTTCATATGGGCCAATAAAAGCTAGATAGATTCTAGCTGCGTCAGCGCCGTAGTTTTCCAAAACATCTTTTGGATCAACAACATTGCCTCTAGACTTTGACATCTTGTGACCGTCCGAGCCTAGCAGCATTCCTCCACTCATTCTCCATTGATAAGGCTCGCTTACAGGTACAAGGCCTTCATCATATAGCACTTTGTACCAAAATCGGGAATATAGTAAATGTGCTGTGGTGTGCCCAGCATCACCGAAGTATTTGTCAACAGGTAGCCAATATTTCATCTTGTTAAAATCTGCAAAAGAATCATTGTTATTGGGATCTAAGTATCTAAGGAAATACCAGTTTGATCCTGCCCACGTGGGCATAGTTTGAGTCTCTCTTTTCGCGGGTTTTCCCGTATCGTCTATTGTGGTATTCCACTCTGTATTTTTATCCAAAGGACTAATACCGTCCTCTCCTGCAAGGAAATTCTTCATCAAGGGTAATTCAACAGGCAATTTAGATACCTTTTCCAAAGAGCCATCCTGTCTGTATATAAGAGGAATAGGATCTCCCCAGTATCTTTGACGTGAAAAAATCTGATCTCTCAGGCTATACGTTACTGTCCTTTTTCCAAAACCGTTAACCTCAAGATACTCGATTATTTTATCTAAAGCATCGGTAACGTTTAAACCAGTTAAAAAGTCAGAGTTTATTAACGTACCCTCTGCTTCCTGAACTTGCTCAAGGCGAGTTATTTCTGACTCATCCCCGTCAGAACCTACAACGACGCGTTTAATAGGTAAGTTTAAGGTTTTCGCGAATTCAAAGTCCCTAACATCGTGTCCAGGCACCCCTATTAGTGCTCCAGTACCAAAATGGTTTAAGACAAAATCACCAACATAAATCGGAAGTTTTTCTCCGTTTAGCATGTTTATCGCGTAACTTCCGGTGAATACACCGGTTTTCTCTCTGTTGTTGGTTCTTTCCATCTCATTTTTACTTTTAGATTTAGTTATGTAGCTTTGAACCTCTGTTTTATAATGTTGGGTGGTCAGTTTATCTACCAGCGGGTGTTCGGGGGCTATTACAAAGAAAGTAGCTCCGAAGTTTGTATCTGGCCTTGTAGTAAAAACTGTAAGAAACTCATCTAAGTTTTCGATCTTAAAGTTTATATTTATACCTTCTTTTTTGCCTATCCAGTTAATTTGGCCTTTTTTTACAGGAATGTTGTAATCAACCAAATCTAAATCTGAGAGTAATCTTTCGGCATAGTCTGTAATACGGAGTACCCATTGTTTATGCATTTTCTTCTCAACTTTATACCCGCCTCGTTCTGAGATTTTACCTATACCATCTTTAGCAGGCAATACTTCCTCATCAGCCAAAACACCTAGTTCTTTACACCACCAAACAGGCATTTCACGTATTTCAGCAAGTCCTTTTCCCCAGAGCTTTAAAAACATCCATTGCGTCCATTTAAAATAGTTTGGATCAGCTGTGTTGATCTCTCGTTTCCAGTCAATGGCGTATCCCATATTTTGCATAGCCTTTTTATAATCTTTTGTTGCCCCTGCAATAGCTTCTTGTGGGGTAATACCAGCTTTTATTGCGTAAGTTTCAGCTGGAAGTCCATAACAATCCCATCCCATTGGGAATAAAACGTTATAGCCACTCATTCTTAAAAATCTGGAATAGATTTCAGGAACGGTGTATCTCATCATATGACCTACATGAAGAAACTTACCCGATGGGTACGGTAATTCTGCCAAAATATATTTTTTAGGTTTAGGGGAAAAATCTACTGCCTCGTAAATGTTGTCATCAAACCATTTAGCCTTCCAGTTATTCTCAATAGTTGTAAAATTATATGCAGTCATGTTATATTAGATGTTGCTATTTTACGGCAGTTGTATTATATTCTCAACTACCAAAGGCATATTATTATGGCAAAGAAAAAAGGTAACAGAATCTTAATAGCTTTCGAATGCACCGAAACCGGTATGAGGTCTTATATTTCTCAAAAAAACAAGATTAACTCACCGGAAAAGCTTTCTTTGATGAAATACAACCCAAAGCTTAGAAAGCATACTTTACACAAAGAAGTCCAGAAACTGAAGTAATATAATTTTTCTGTTTGTTCTCTAATTGCCTTCTTATGAATGCAAAAGTTAAAGAACTCTCAAAAATACTTCCTTCTGCCGATATAAAACTTGATTACCCTTTAGCCAACATTACCTCTTTAAAAATAGGCGGTCCCGCAGATATTTTATATATTCCAGAAACTCAAAAAGAATTGATCGATGCTGTTAAAAAGGCTAGAGAACTTGATATCCCGGTAACTTTGCTGGGAGGTGGTACAAATATTTTGATTTCCGATAGGGGACTTAGAGGTCTTGTTATAAAAAACACTCTTTCAAAATTCAAGATATTTGGAGAAAAAAAGGCTCAAAAAAACGATAAATCTAGTAATAAACCTGAAATTCAAGCAAGGTGGCAGTCAGATAAGACAAAAGGTACCTTTAAATATGAATTTAAAGATTTAAACTACTATGAAAAGGATGTACCCAGAGTTCAAGTATACGTTGAAAGTGGCATGAGCCTACAAAATGCTATTTATGATTTTATCGACCACGGCTTAACAGGTTTGCAGTGGTTTGCAGGAATCCCAGGCACCCTAGGGGCAGCCGTTCATAATAATATTCATGGAGGTGAGAGATTTTTTGATGAAATACTGGATAGTGTAAAGGTACTAACTCCAAAAAATACAATAAAAACCTACACCATCGATGATTTGGGTTTGGAATATGACAAAAGTAGATTTCACGAATCGGGTGAGATAATTTTAGAAATGATCCTGTCTCTATACAAAGGTGATTGTAACCGTGCAAAGTTTACAGCAGATGAATGGAAAAAGCGCAAAAGCATACAACCAAAGAATTCCCCGGGAAGTATCTTTAGAAATATTTCAAACGAAACCAAGGACAGGCTTGGCTACCCCACTACATCCATTGGCTATATTGTTGAACACATCATTAAAATGCCAGACTACAGAGTTGGTGATGCTTCGATTGCTGAGGCTCATAAAAACTTTATTGTAAATATGGGTAAGGCCTCGTCCAAGGACTTTCTGACAATTGTAAAAGAGGTGATAAAAAGAACAAAAGAACAAATTGGTGTGGAACTTACTCCCGAAATCTTTTTTCTTGGATTTGATAAAGACGAGTTGAAAGGTGTATTGTACTAAGTACCATTATTATGACTGATGTTATTAAAGTAAAAGGTGGAAATCCCTTAATAGGTTCTGTTACTCCCGTTCCAAATAAAAACGCTATTCTTGCTGCACTTCCGGTTTGTATCTTAACTGATGAAACCGTTACATATCATAACGTTCCAAAATCAACTGATGTTATAAAAATGCTTGAAATGCTAACTCTTATGGGGGCTAGTGTTGATGATTCGGATTTTTCCAATTTAAAAATCTGTTGCAAAAAGATGCACTCATATACTGTTGATAAAGATTTGGGAAATTTGATTAGATCGTCTCTTATGTTTGCAGGTCCCCTCCTTGTTAGATTCGGAATTGCAAAAATTCCTATTCCGGGAGGATGTGTACTAGGAAAAAGATCAATTGCGGCACATGTAGATTCTTTTGAGAAAGCGGGGGTTAAGTTTGATCTTACCGACGGTTATGCCGTTTTTACCGCTCCAAAAAAATCTAATAGCAACTACAATATTTGGCAGTTTGAAGCCAGTGTTACAGGAACCGAGAATTTATTTTTATATGCAGCCGGTGCAAGTAGCAGATTTGAAGTTACCGATTGTGCATGTGAACCTCATGTGACCCAACTATTACAGCTTTTGCAGTCTATGGGTGCCAAGGTTGAAGGTATCGGTTCCAACCGAGTATGCATTACCGGTACAAAAAAGCTAAAGGGGACCGAATTTACACCCGACCCGGATTTTGTGGATATAGGGGGCCTGATTGTTGCTGCAGCTATAACCAAAGGAAAGTTAACCCTAAAAGGGGCAAATATTCCACGCGTTGTTGATGGTATGCTAGGCTGGTTTAGACGTTTTAACATTGATATTACTGAAAAAGGTTCGGACTTGGTTATTGATGGGAAAAATGAACTTATTATTGATTACAAAAACTCCGGATTTCCTATGGCCGGTGATAATTTACCTAAACTAGCTCCAAAACCATGGCCGGGCTTTCCTGTAGATGCACTACCTCCTGTTGTTACCCTTGCCTGTAAGGCAAAGGGGGATTTATTAATCAAAAATTGGATGTATGAAACCGGACTTGATTTTATTAGAGAATTAAACTCAATGGGTGCTGATATTTTTATGTGTGATCCTGAAAGAATTATTGTTCATGGGCCTGTAACATTTAAAAGTCGTAAGGTTACTGCCCCTGATATTATTCAAGCCTGTAAAGCCATATTTTTAGCAAGTCTTGCTGATCCGGTGGAAACTACAATTACTGGCTGGGAAATACTAAAACGCAGGTATCCTGACGTTTTAGAGGTCTATAAGAAACTTGGTGCAGAAATTCAAACGCTGTAGTATCATATATCCCAATGTACTCAACAGTAGATAACGTTAAAAAATCACTAAAACTTGCCTGGAAATTCAAGATGCTTTGGATTTTTGCCCTGGTTTTAGCCGGTCTTTCGGGAAGTTTTAACTCAAACAACTTTGACTTTGATAATTTTAATAAATCAAAGGAATCGTCTTTAAACTCAAGTTTTATATACTCAGAAGAATTTCAAAGTAGTCTGCTTGCAGAATTTCCTGAACTCAATATAAGAAACTACTACGTTGATGTTTTTGGTCTTGTAGCTGTCTTTATACTAGCCTCGCTGGTCTCGTTTGTATTCATCGGGTTTGAACGAGGGTGGGCGGTTGGCTCCACTTTGCAAAGCACAAAAGATGTTATCGAAAACTCCGAGATAAACCTACGAAAATCATCAGAAACAGGTATGGCCACGGCGTGGGAGTTATTTAAGCTAAACCTTCTAACCATTGGGTTATTTTTAGGAGCCGTTATTGTACTTGCACTCATATTTATGATGGTTATAGCCACAAAAATAATACCTTTGGCAATACTATTTGGGATTGTTTTTGGAGTCGCTTTTGTCATAATTTTAATATTCTTTGCCCTTTCGCTATCATTTACATACAGATTTATTGTCTTTGATAAGATGAAAGCTTGGAATGCTTTTGTACTTGGTTTATCTACAACAAAATCTAATTTAGGTCGCGCCATAGAGCTTATCCTGTTAAACTTCGCTATTGGTGTAGGTCTGATTATTGGATTATCAATACTTGGGCTTATCGTTATTGCTATTCTCGGACTAATTGTTCTAGCAGCCTCCCTTCCCTTTAAAGACAATACGGCAGGTATGGTAGTAATTGGTTTAACACTTCCTTTCTTTATTGTTGGTGGGTTATTTGTGATATCTGTATTTACAGGTTACACAACTTCATACTCAGAGCTTACATGGACAAATCTTTACAACTATATAAAAGGAAGGAGTACAAATGCAAACTAAAAACGCCGGTTTATTATTAAGATCGCTGGCTGGTTTTATTGATGCCCTGTTATATTTCTTTCTTTTAATATCGTGGTTTTATATCTTAAC
>CAYRWK010000036.1:0-8009 GCA_964427965.1 uncultured Candidatus Saccharibacteria bacterium
TATAAAGTGCGGTGTTGTAGGTCACCTAGTTCTTGTGCCAGTCTGTTGCCATAGGCCTGAAATTCGTAAGTATTACGAACATCACGAGTAAACCCTTTATTTTTTATAATATCTGAAATACCTTGCACAAGGTTAATTTACCTGTATATATGGTCTTTGGCAATTTTGCCAAGTATAGGAAGTTCCCATTCCTCTTTTTTGTAAGCCTTATACATTAAAAAGAACCAAAGCCCTACAACTGCCACTTGTAGTAAGGGAACTAAAAAGTAACCAATAGCAATAATTTTTAAAAACTCTACTATGCCGGATGCCGCAACTACTCCGACCCAAAAAATTAACGACTGCAAGGCGTGAAATCTGATAAACTTGTTTTCTTTTTCTGAAAGATAAATAAAAATCCCACCTAAAAAAGGCAAGTAGGATATTAAGGCAATCACGTTTGGTTCCAAATTGGTTCTTTTGGAAGGTGAGTCGTCAATTGGTTGTTGGACAGATTCTTCTTGCATTAATAAATTGTGGCACGTCTCTGAACTAGATGCAACTTATTAGTAACTGCTTAGTAACCGCCTAGTAACTGCCCCTCTTTTGTGCTTTGTAGATATCTTCAATTTCCTCAAGGGATGTTGTATCCTGGGGTTTTTTGTCGGTTCTAAATTTAATTAGTCTGGGAAATCTAAGGGCGTATCCCGCGGTGTGGGTTGATGATTTGGATATTTCGTCTGCCCCAAGCTCTACAACAATTTTGGGATTGACCCAAACGTTTGGGTAGAAGTTTTTGCTAATTTCTACGTTGTTTGGTTGGCTAGCTATCTTTTGGCTATCAGCTTCAGCCTTGAGTCTTGCAAAATCTGCCTCTTTTAACCCCGTTCCAACTTTTGTAATAGTTTTATAGGTTTGGGTTTTTGAATCGTAAACTCCCGCCAAAAAGCCACCGATACCAAACTCTGTTCTAATACCTTTGCCAAGATAATATCCCAATACCACACAATCCACACTGTCATCTAATAACTGGGTATCTGCTCTTTTTAGTTTTATCCATGTGTAGGCTCTGGCTCCGGCTTGATACTTGGCATCCACTTTTTTAACCACAACACCTTCCAGGCCTTTTTCTTTAGAAAGTTCAAAATAGTCATTTAACTCTTCGGCGTCAGCTGTTTTTATGTTTGAATCCACCTCAATCACAATTCCTGGTTTTATGACCTTGCTTAGAATATCGCGTCTTTCTGTAAAGGGTAAATCTACCAAAGATTTGCCATCCAGATACAAAATATCAAAGACAAAGTACTTTAGAGGAACGTTTTTAGCGGTTTCGGCGACATCATGCTTGCGTTTTCTTTGCATTATTTTTTGAAAGGGTAAAAAGTCCCCCGTTTCTTTGTTGTATCCAATGGCCTCACCGTCCAAAATAACGGACTTCGCATCAATCTGTTCTTCTGCGGCTTCAACAATATCGGGATATTGATGGGTAGTCTCTTCCAGGTTTCTGGTATAGGTTTTTATCAATATTTTCTCTTTACTACCGTTAAAAAGTTGATTTTGTTCTTCTTTAGTACTCGTATCCTCCTTTTTTCTATCCATGTGAAGCTGAACCCTTGTTCCATCAAACTTAAACTCAGCAAAAACCGTACCCATCTTTTCAATAATCTCGTTTGTGTCAGAAAGCCTTTGGCATCTTTGAGGCATAATAGGCACACCCGTTTCAATGCCAATCTTTTTAATACCCTTTAAACCTTCTGCTTTTAGCTTTGACGCAATTACCCCAATATCCGGGTGAAGGTTGTACGTAAGCTCAATTTGGGCTTCGGTTTCTTTTGTACCGTTAATAAGGCTATTTAGCGCGTCTATAATGGTAAGTTCAGTAAAGCCTAGGCGGGTTGTGCCTAATACGATTCTAATTAAATATTTTGCGGATAGTTTATCAACCTTTAAGATTATGCCCGTTAGTTTTTTGACTTTTTCCTCTTGAGAGCCTGTTCCCTCAATCTCTGCAAGTTTTACAAGTTCCGAGTGTATTTCGCAAACAGTTTGTTGGTTTTTTATTTGAGGTTCTTTTGCTAACTTATATGCGGCGTCCCCAAGATCGCCCGTTGCGGCATAAACTTTTTCAATATCGCTTTTACTTAGACCGTAAGCATTTTCCAACACTCTAATCATCATTTTTTCGGCAATATTAAATTTTGGATTTGCGTAAGCGGCTTTAAGGTAGCCAAGTGATAGATAAACAGCTTTTGCAACCTCGTCATCTTTTGGGTCTAAGTTTTGGAGGAGTTCTTTTAGAATAGCTGTGATCTCAAGTCTTTTTGAGGTAGAGTCCAGTCTTTCCAAGTATTTACAAAATTCGGAGATTTTCATAAGCACATTATACCGCGTGCTAACTTAGCTCGTATCTGGATGATTTGGTACTGCCGGTTTTGACTACAATTTCTTTTGATATAAGTGTTTTTAAATCTCTTAAAATGGAATCTTCAGAAACCCCCGGGAAAACCTTAGTAAAATCTTTGTTTTGCAGTAGACCGTAATCTTGCAAATATTCCACAATGCGTTCCTGCCTGTCGGTAAGCTTAATTCTACCTGATGCTTTAGCAACTTTAATATCTCTGGCAAGTAATGCCACTTTTTCTTTGATATTTGCAATTTCTCTATACAGCCCGTCAGTAAAATATTCAAGCCAGTGTGTTAGCTCTGCCGGATATGAGTACAGTTGCTTGTCATATTCCTGCTTAGTGTTGGCGTAATAATCTTCCGGGGAATTAAAGCCTTTAAAACCAAATCCGCCGTTAAGTAAAATAAGCCTAGAAATAAGATTTCCCGATGCAAAATTTGCTTCTTCAAAGGGACATATTGTTTCCAGTTGGCTTTTTACAATACCGGCTACTAAAATCGGATGAGTTTCTTTGGCCTCTAGACTATTTACCCAATCAATAAGCTCAACCATTTTTGCTAAAATTTCTTCCGGATTTGTTTTA
This sequence comes from uncultured Candidatus Saccharibacteria bacterium, assembly GCA_964427965.1. Taxonomy (GTDB): domain Bacteria; phylum Patescibacteriota; class WWE3; order UBA101185; family UBA10185; genus CAYRWK01. Next base: position 2,967 of record CAYRWK010000036.1, read on the forward strand.
CCTGCAATTTTTCTTTTTCGGTATATGCCCGGTTTAGTGATGCCCTCAGAAACAATAGCATGTATTTCTTTGATTAATTCCTCATCCAGTTCCTTATGGATAGCATTCTGTTGTAAGTAGAAAAGGGCTTTATCCAGGTTTTCAGCTTCAAGAGGAGTTTTATCACTTAGTCCGTCGACATATTTTTTAATTTCGTCGTTGCTAATACTTATTTGCATAAATCTTAGAGTGGAGGCCAGTGTTCTGATGCGCGCGTCTTTTTGGAGTTGTTTTTCCCAATGGGGAAGTATGGGCGTGGTTTCGATAACAGCTCTGCAATACTCAATTTGGGAGATGTTACCCAGTATTTTGGTTGAAATACCGTAGTTTGGTCTGTACATTGGTGTAATTCTCGCACATTTCCCGCAGGGATAAAAGAGGTTTTTAGGGACTATATCTCAATAATTTGAAAGTGTTGATCTTTTATCTTGGCTTTTTCCGTTGTAGTGATAATAGTTTGTTGAAGTCCAATAATTTCTTGAAGGGCTTGCTCGTGCTTGTCGTCTAGTTCAGAAAAAACATCGTCCAAAAGCAGAACAGGGCGTGTTTTAGCTGTTGCCACAAAATAATCAAGCTCCGAAAATTTTAATGCCAGTATTGCGGCTCTCTGCTGACCTCTTGAACCAAATTCTGCAATATCAAAGTCATTAAGGCTAACTTCAAAATCGTCTCTGTGTGGGCCAACTAGGGTGCTTGCAGAGGCAACTTCCCGATCCTTGTATTGCGCAAGTCGGTCAAAACTGATTGGGCTTTTTAAATAGTTAATAGTTATATTTGTCTTTTCATCGTTTAGCTCTTTGCCGTATTTATTGATACTGATTTTTAAGTATTCAAATAGTTTATCCCTCTCTTCTTGAATAAAAAGCCCATTCTGAACAACTTTGGTGTTCCAAAATCCCAGTTCATCCCAGCCTCTGCCAAATTCGCGAATTTTTTCTAGGATTTTGTTCCTGTTTTTAACCGCTAAAACATATTCGGCGTGCTTTTTTTTGTAGGGGGTACTTATTTGAAATAACAGCATATCTAAAAACTTACGACGAGCCTGGGGAGAGCCTGTTAGTATTTCAACATCTTCGGGTGAAAAAAGAACAGAGTTAAAAGTACCGGCAAACTTTTGCAAGGCCTTAGGCACTTTATTTATCTTGGCTTTTTTTATAGAAGCATTGTCAAAATTGGGGTTTTTAGCAATGTATAGCTCTAAGTCTTTGGTGTCGTCTTCCTCTATTGTGGCTCGGCCTTCAATTCGCGCAAAGTCCTGAGTGTGCTTGATTATGTCTCTGTCGTACTTTGCTTTAAAGGATTTGGTTGTGGCTAAATAATGGATTGCTTCTAGAATATTGGTTTTACCTGCGGCATTTGGGCCAACAATTACAGTAATGTCCCCAATAAATTCAGCGGTGAAGGTTTTGTGATTTCTAAAATTTGTCAGTTTTAGTTTAGCCAGATGCATTAAAACAATCCTAGTTGATCACCAATGGGTTGGCAATTGAGGCAGAAATAGGTTCCGCGGCCGTTTATTTTACTAAATTGTACTTTGGCGTTGCAGTTTGGGCAGTTAGTCTTGCCGTAGATTCTAAAAAAGTTTTGATGTGAACCTTCTTTGCCAAAGATATCAACATACATTTTGTCCGATAGGGTAGAGCCTCTGTGTTTAATACCTTCTTGTAGGATTAGTTTGATCTTGTCAAAAAGCTTTGAGAGTGTGTTTTGGGTAAGTTTTGTTGTGGGTGTCAGGGGGTGAATGCCTGCCAAAAACAGTGCATCCGTTGCATAAATGTTACCAACTCCAGAAATAATTGTTTGATCAAGCAAAGCGTTTTTGATAGAAGTCTTTTTTTGCATAACTTTTAGGTAAAATTCTTCTACTGGGTTTGGCTCTATTGATTGAATTGGGTCCGGGCCATATTTGGCGCGAAGTTTAGTAAGCGTTGTGGGGTTAATTAAAGCTATCTTACCGAACATTCGCATGTCTGTAAGAAATAAAGTCTTTGTATCGGTACCTTTAGTAAGCTTAAGTATTACTCTTGTCCATCTTGGCTCTTTTGCCGTTGACTCCTTTAATAAAACTTGTCCGGTCATGGCCAAATGCACAAGGAGGCTGTTACCGGAGGCAAGGTTAATGATAATGTTTTTGGCGATTCTTTCAACTCCCGTAATCAATTGGCCAGATAAACCTTGGGTAAACGCCTTTGGTCCAGGTATAACTTTATAGCCCCCAACAATTTTGGCAGACTCAATGGTATAGCCCGAGATATGTTTATTCAGGTCTGTCGTTATTGTAAATACTTCCGGTAGTTCTGGCATGTTCCTCCCATTTTTGATCTACAAAATCTTTTACTTCCTGCTTAAATCTTTCCTTGCTAAATTTTTGAACATCTTGTCTAATAGCATCCCTGTCGTATTTTTTTGCATGAACGTTTGTATCAAATGCTTTGATTTGTTGTACCAAATGCTCAACGGTAAGTTGCTCAAAGAACATTCCGTTGAAACCCTCTTTAATAAACTCAAGATGCCCACCTGATTTATGTGCTAACACCGGTGTTCCGTGGGATAAAGCTTCAATAGGTACTATGCCAAAGTCTTCGTCTGCAATTGGGTTAATAAGTCCAAGAGCATTTTTCATCAGACGATGCTTAACCTGGTCGGGAGCTCTTCCCATAAATATAATATTGCTTTTGGCCATCTTTCTAAGTCTTTTTTCTTCTAAACCCGTTCCTACAATATATAGTGGCAATCCGAGTAAATTAAAAGCGCTGACTAACAGGTCAAAGTTTTTGTAGGCAACAAGTCTTCCGGCCGCTAAGTAATAAGGTTGTTTGATATTGTCAGGGTCATTATGTTCGGCTGAAAGCTTAAAATTTACCTCAACCGGTGGGTAAATAACTTTAGCATCCCTTTTGTAGAACTTTTTTATTCTTTTTTGAATTTCATTGGAGTTAGCCAGTAAAAAGTCAGGGCGCTGGGCTGCAACAAAATCCCAAAGCCTTAGATAGTGGTCGATAATGGCAATTGCCCATTTAAAGTACCATTTATTTCTCTTTGAGCTTTCCACCGAATACTTATACAAAAAGCGTGGGGGAGTGTGGATGTAGCTGATATGCAGTTGATGGGGTTTTGTTAACACACCTTTTGGCCAAGCCGTACCTTCAGATAAAATCAAATCATATTTCCTTAGGTCAAAGTTCTCAAAAACCAGAGGCATTAAGAATGTGAAATACTTATAAATCTTACCCAAAATGGCTCCGGTTGGCGCAGTGACCTTTTTGGAAGTGATACTTTTTTCAAACTTGCTAGGGATGTATATACCTGTGAAAATGTCAGCTTCGGGGTAAATTTCCAACAAGGCGTCTAAAGTTTTTTCAGCTCCTCCATATTGAATAAGGTAGTCGTGAATAATTGCAACTTTTGGTTTTGTCATGTGATTATTATACAAGCTTGCTGAGGATTTGGCACTCTTGGGTAGTTTGGCGTAAAGCTTGTGGCTACGCTGTAGGTATAGTGTGGGATATTATTACGACAAATGAGGTAATTTAAGTTCTTGACATCTTTTTACATTCATGAGTACATAACTTTATGCAAAAGGGATTTGCCCGACCTTTACTGTTGATAATCATACTTTTACTGCTCCTTACCCCAGCAGTTTTATTGCTTGTAAATAAACCCGATGTCAAAGGATCAACTTCCTCAACTAAATCTTATGCAAAACCAGGTTTTGAGGTGTCTGTTGTTTCGTCGGGGGGAACGTGGGAGTTGGTGCAATACTTGTGTGAAACTGAAAACGAATGCACTTCGTTTGTAGAATCAGGAATAAGATCGGGTAGTGTCGGCGGCGGTCAAACCACACTACAAAAAGTTGCTATTAACTATACGTCTGACTGGGCCGATTACGATTTTATCAAGGTTTATGTAAAACCGGGTTGGGGCTCTACCGATAGAACTTTTAATGTAGCCGACAAAGGTGCTTTTGCAGATGCCTTAGTAAAAAAGCTTGAGCTTGTAGACGGAGGTTCTTCTGATGCCGTGCTACTGCCTATTAATGAGTTAATGGATAAATTCCAGAAGTCCGTCACTTTTTCCGACAAGTAACATGCAGGTAATCTCTAGAAAAAGTAAATTGTGGGAGTATTTAGAGCAAGACCTTAAGGGTTTAATAAGCGATGGGGAGGTTTTACTTGATACCGCTCAAAGCAACGATGGGAAAATTTCAGACTTCTCGTATCTTGTTTTTCCTTTTGCAAAAGCTTTTGAAGGTTTTCTAAAGAGATTGTTTTTGGATTTGGACATGATGAGAGAAGACGAGTATTATGGCGATGAGATAAGAATAGGAAGGGTTTTGAGCCCACATTATGTTCACGAGAACGCGAATCTGTTCAAAAATCTTTCTGCACATAAACGAGGCGGGGTTGATGTGGCCACGCTTCTATGGAATGTTTGGAAGAAAGGGAGAAATCAAGTCTTCCATTACTTTCCTCATAACTTTAGAAGTTTAAGTTTAAACGAAGCTTTGGAGATTGTGCACGAGATTATTGGCGCCATGGACAACGCCGTTGGCAGATGTTTTGAAAAGTAGGTACAAGATACTTATTACATCGAGCAAAGTGAGATATAATCCCCCGGAAAATATATGTTATTAAAAAATAAACCTGGAAAAGGGAATATGGGAAAAGTTGCTGTAGGTATGAGTGGGGGTGTGGATTCCTCTGTTTCTGCATACCTGCTAAAAGAGCAAGGCTACGATGTTACGGGAGTTTACATGCAGTGTTGGGATTCAAAGGCTGACGGTTGCAGGGCAGATGAGGATAGAGCGGATGCGGTTGCTGTTGCCGGAAAGCTTGGGATTAAGTTTGAAACCTTGGACTTTATTTCTGAGTATAAAAAGCGCGTAATCGAATATTTTTACAGTGAATACGAAGCCGGACGAACTCCAAACCCCGATGTTATGTGCAATAAAGAAATTAAGTTTGGTTTGTTTTTGGAGTGGGCTGTAAAAAATGGGTTTGATAA
>CAYRWK010000037.1:0-7770 GCA_964427965.1 uncultured Candidatus Saccharibacteria bacterium
TGTGAATTTAGTTTGTTAAAAATAGAAATAATTTCATCTCCTGTTTTACTATCCAAATTACCGGTAGGCTCGTCAGCTAAAATTATTGAAGGATTTGTTATAAGTGCTCGAGCTATAGCTACACGCTGTTTTTGACCTCCGGATAATTCATTTGATTTATTTTTTAGTCTATCTCCCAAACCAACCAGATTTAACATTTCTGTAGCTTTAGTTTTCCACTGGGATTTAGGTACTTTGCTATACACAAGAGGTAAAATAACATTATCAAGAGCCGTAGTTCTTTGTAATAAGTTAAAAGCCTGAAAAACAAAACCTATTTCAATATTTCTAATCTGAGCAAGTTTTTTCTCATTAAATTGATGGGTATTTACACCGTTTAAGATAATTTGACCTGAGGTTGGAGTATCCAAAAGACCTATTATGTGCATCAAAGTAGACTTACCGGACCCGGATTTACCAACAATAGACACAAATTCCCCTTTAGCAATCTTTATGGAGACTCCTTTTACTGCAAGAATCTCGGAATCCCCTACTTTATAGCTTTTGGAAATGTTAACGGTCTCTAATATGGGCTCGTTCATTTTATAGATACTTTGCAATATATCCCTCTTCTATTTTCACATCATCACTTTCCGGTACAACTATAATCATTCCTTGATCAATTTTGGTAACAACTTGGGTGTATATATCGCCCTCCATCCCCACCTCTATATACTTTTTAGAAATTTTCCCTCTTGAATCGACGAGCCAAATATATTTTTTATCGTCCTCATCGCTAAAAACCTGATCAAACTCTAACGAGGAAACCGCTTCCTTTGTTGATTCAATTGTAATATAGGCGTCACCCTTCATCCCAAGTAAAATGGTGTAGTCATTATCAGCATTCAACTTAATTTTTACTGTAAAAGTCTCGGATCCGTTGGCAAATAAAGGAACCTCTGTAACCACCGCAGTAAATTTATGGCCGTCGTAAGAATCTAGCAATATTTCAACATACTGGCCAACCTTAATAAAACCAATATCTTCTTGATCAAGACCTATTTCAAATTCCAAATTATCCAAATCAGCAAGGTTAACTACAGCGGCGGCAGAAGTGGCTACCTCGCCTTCTTTAATTGGCAAATCAATAATGGTCCCGTCAAAGGGCGCGTAGATAAAAACGTTTCTTAAAGTGGCCAAAGATGATTTATAGTTAGCGTCTGCCTGACTTACCAGCTCATCGTAAGTTCTTAGTTTAATTTGATATTCTTCCTCGCCACCGGCATCGTCGTGACTTTGATACTGTTCTAAAAACAAATCTCTGTTTCTTAAGGTAATATCCCTAGCATCTTTATAGTACTGTGCACTTTCGGTCAAAGCTCTATCGTAGGCTTGGGCTATTAAAGTACCTTTTTTCATAAAGTCGCCTTTTGAGTAGAAGATCTTAGTTACCGTACCGCCGGTTTGAAACGCAAGATTAGCTTTATTCACAGCAGTAACCTCTCCGGATGATGAGACGCTTTTAGTTACAACTTCGTCTTTAAGTTCTATCTTTTTTACAAGTACAATTGGAGTTTTTGTTTGTGAAATCAACAAAAACAGGCCAATAGCAAGTATAAAAGGTAATATCGCAAAAAAGTATTTTTTCTTCATATATAACCTATGGATTATAAACTAAACTGCTAGTAGAATCTATAGTATGCCAAGCCTTCTACACGCCCATCACCCCGTAAGACATGTGAAAAGTTTTAGATATGCGTTTGAAGGACTTTTTCACGCTTTGATAAACGAACCCAATTTTAGAATCCAGCTGGTAATTACACTTTTTGCAACTCTTTTAGGCATTCATTTTAAAATTTCGCACACCGAGTGGGGGTTATTAATACTATCTCTAGGCTCTCTGGTTGCCGCCGAGATGGTTAATACTGTTGTGGAGGAGTTAATAGATACCTTAATCAAGGAATACCACTCAGGGGCAAAAATAATAAAAGACTTAGCCGCGGGGTTTGTTTTAACTACCAGTCTCACCTCACTTGCGATACTGATACTAATTTTTGGTGGAAGAATTGTGGGACTTTTTTAATCTAAATCCTGCTTGTAGATTTCTATCCAAAAAAATTAGTACTGTTAAATATATTATCCCAAAAATATACCCCCCGATAACATCTTTTGTATAATGAAACCCAAGTACTACACGGGAAGCGCCTATTAGTATAACCAAATACGACGCAATAACCCCAACGACTAGTCTTAAAGTCTTATTAAGTTTCTTTAGCTTTAGCATAAGATAAATAATGTAACCAAAAAATACGGTGTAAACCATCGTATGCCCACTAGGAAAACCATAACCACTGTCCATAAAGCTAAAGTCTAAGGCGGTCGTAAATGGTCTTGGGGATCTAAACAATTCTTTTAACAAGACATCAAGAAAATAGCTAAATGCAGAAATTGCAGTGTATAAAGCATCTTTTAGGTATCTTTTGTAGATCAAAAAGGAAACGGCAAATAGAACTACGGAAATAAAAAACAGTTTATTTGAGCCTATGCCACTTACCAAAATAAGTTGAGGAGTTATAATATCCATCTAATTTTCTTTCTCCACGGTTTCTTTATCCTCCGAACTAACTTTATCTGCACCTGTAACTGCAAATGGTCTGTAGTAAATTTCTACTACCTTTCTATCCCCGTTGTAATAGGTAGCTACAGGTTTACTTCCTTTTGCAAAGTTGCCCATCTTTGTGTCAGTTATTGCCTGTGCAAAGCTTTGAGGGTTTATTACAAAGACGTAATAACCTGCTCTATCAACATCCTTTTGTAGTTTAACGTAATATCTAGAAATTGTTACACGCTCGTTTGTAGAATAAAAACCCATACCAGGCTCCGTTGCGAGCAACTTACCAATCTCATCCCAATGTCTGTAATACGGAAACCCAAACATACTTAAGTGGTATACGGTGGACGGTCTATATAAAGTAAGGCCTAGATATTTTTCATTAAGCCATGGGTATTCGTGCCCGTGCTCCACATACACAGCGTAGGCTTGGGTTGTAAGATAGCTAAATAGGAGAGCTAAACCCAAAAGAAAAGAGATATTAAATGTTTTTCCGATTTTAAATTTTGCTTTAGAGATCTTAGAAAGTATTGAGGTTAAAATAACTTCTGAAAATACTATTCCAAGACCCAAAATAATAGCTAAAGAGAATAAGTAGGTAAAGATATGGGTACCGGGAAGACTGACGATTACTTCCATAAACACAATCGTTAAAGTAAACCACACAAGTAACCAAAAATCCCTACCAAGTAGCGGGTCTTTGATAAAAGTAAGCTTTTTAAACGGGGCACGACCGTTAAACAGTAATAACACAAGTTTGCTAATCCCAAGTATCCCAAGACCAAGATATATCTTAAAAACAAATAATGGGTTATATACTGAAAAAAGATATTTGGAGCTGGAAATTTTTCCTGCAACTCCTGTAAATCTTCCTGCCCAATAACTTTTGGTATCACCGCTAATGGTTAGGGCAAAAGGGATATAGAAAGAAAATATTAAGATGGCCGGTAAAACAATGGATCCAGCAAACAGCTTAATTTTTGATTTTAATGTGAAATCAGGAGCTTTAAACCATTCTATAAGTAAATAAAACACAAAGGGGGCAATGAATACCCCGTCATAATGGGCTAACAAGGAAAATGTCCAAGCAATAAACCCAAAATACAGCCCTTTAGTACGCCAAGAGCGTTCTTTTACAGCCAAGCTAAACAACCATAAAGCTAAGGCCATAAACATTATTACAAAAGATTGGTATTGAACGATGCGGGCTAGAGCTACAAAAAAACCGTTTGTTGCCACAAACATAGCGGCAAAAAAGGCTACCTTTTTACCCCAGTGAAGTTCTGCAAACTTAAACAAAAAAACAACCCCAAAAAATCCTGCTAGAGCAAAGGGAAGTCTTGTGACAAAATGATTGGTGTAATTTGAAGTAAGTGGTTTTATTGCCGCGGTAACCAAAAATTGAACAGGGCCTTTGCGCTGGTCAAGTAAATAGGACGTGAGCTTTTGTCCCGGCTCCGGTAAATACAAAGCCTTGATCTCATCACCTTGGTAGTCAGAATAGCTTAAATAGGTAAACCGTAGAAAAAAAGCGACCGAGCATACTATCAAAAACAAATAGTGTCTTTTAAACCATGCCATATATTAAATCTAGCAAATAACTTAGCAGGAGTATACAGAAAGCTCATTCATCGCACGAGTAACAGCTACAAAAGCCTTCTTTGCATTCTTAAAATCTTTAATACTAGTCAAATCAAGCCCCAAAACATATACTTTAGAAAATTCTAAACCCTTAACATCCTCAAAACTGGTTAAATACACACCTTTTGGTAAATAAGTAATTCTTTTTTTGCTGTCTAGTTTAATAAAATGACCTTCGGCAAGATTCATTTTGGATACAATCTGTTCTGTTTGAGCCATAAAATCAGAGTTATAGCAGATTATTCCTATACTTTTATTCAGTTCGGAAACATCCTCTTTTAACTCAACTTCAAACTCTTTATACATGTCCTCAACAGTCTTACAGGTAGAATACTTGGGTTCAGAACCTTTTCTATTAATTGATTTTGGTAAATAGGTTTTTGTATAGGGACCTAAAATTGAGTTAGCCAAATCTATTATTGGTTTGGTGCTTCTGTAATTGGTATCAAGCTCGTATGTATTAGCGTGTTTTGCATCCGGAATAACATTAGCGATTTCTTCCCACGACGGAATCCCCTCTTCCAAATATGACTGATTTAGATCACCCAAAATACAAAACCTACCATTAAACACAATCTTTCCAAGTAGCAAGTACTCCAAAATACTAAAATCCTGACCTTCGTCCAAAACACAGTACTCATATTTTGGTGTGTTATGAAACCCAACTAACTCTGAATAAATATATAAATAAACTAAAGTATCCAGATAACCCATCTTTCCGTGAACCGGAAGACTATGTTTTTTTACAAGCTCAAGTAAGGTGGTTTCTTTTATTTTATTGCGAATACGTTTAAGCCTGTTAATAAGTCTTTTTAAAGTTTTGATGTTTTCTTTATACAGATACGCTCTAACAGATCCCGGATTTTCCTTTAAATAACCTACCTGAAGCTCTAATTCCTCTTCCATTTCCTCTATGGCTTCGTTGTAGTTATCGTAAACGGTGTTTTTACTGTTATATCTAAAACCACTAAAGGTTTCGTATTCAGGTTCGGCAAATAATTCAGTAATTTCCTGCTCGTACTTAGCGTGAATGTCCTGCATTTGGGTCTTAACGTTGTCAATCTCTGTAGAACCAAAGGTATCCAAAGGCTGAACAATATCAAAATCAACTGTAAGACCAAGCTCTTCTCTAAAAACTAAGCTGTAGACTATTTCTCTTAAGGATTTGTAGTTAATATCAAAAATACCAAGTTTAGGAAATAGGGTGGACAAGTAACCAACTAAAATCTGATTTTTAGCTATCAAAATGGATCTTTCGGGATGAATAAGTTCCGGAAAATTAAAAAAGATATGTGAGAGCTTATGAATAGCTACTGTACTTTTACCGCTACCAACACATCCCTGAACAACACAAATTTGCCTAGGATCTGCCTCAATAATATCAAGTTGAGATTCTTGAATGGTTTCAATAATATCTTCAAGCACGCCTCCCGAGCGTTTTGATATCTTATCTGAAATTATTTGAGTTTCATCAAATTGGATATCGTTATTGTAATATTTAACAAGCTTGCCTTCGTCTATTTCGTAGGTTCTTTTTAGCATCAAGTCACGCTTTTCCAAGCCATCAGGAGTGTCGTATGTAACGTTTTTCTGAGGATACCTGTATCTGTAGTAAACAGAGGCTACCTTGGCTCTCCAGTCAATAATTATGGGGGTTTCTTCTGTATAACCAAACTTTCCAAGGTAATAAGGTGTGGTTGTACCATTGTCCTCTTTAAGGTCAATTCTTGAAAAGTAGGGTTCTTGTAATAACGACTGAGATTCCTCTAACCTTTTATACTTATCTTTAAAGTTAAAGGCAGTATTTTGCTCATTCATTAACTCCATTAATAGGAGTAAGTCGTGTGGGTCTGATTGTGGGTCTTCTCGTAAGTCTTTTAGACGTTGAAGGTTAGCCGCACCCATTACTTCCATTGACTTTTCTAACGTTTTTCTGGCGTTTGTAAGTCTTTTCTGGATTGAATCTAAATGTTGTTTTTCCTGTTCTAAAGTCTTTGGATCCATGTTTGTTAATTCCTTTAAACTAATCCTTTTTGGCAATTAAAATCACAAATTCACCTTTTTCTTTAATCAAGTCCTTTTTTTGTAGAATATTTTCCAATGTGTCGGTTATTACCAGTTCGTAAAGTTTGGTTAAATCCTTGGCTACACAGACTGTACGATTTCCTAAAACTTCGTAAATGTCAGATAGCAGTCTTATCACTCTAAAGGGTGACTCGTAAATTGTCAACGTGGCGTCAAGCTCCCCATACTTTTTTAGTAATTCTTTGCGCTGGTTTGGTCCTTTTGGTAAAAATCCTAAAAAGCAAAATTTATCAGTAGGAAGTCCCGACACACTTAAAGCTGATATTACTGCAGAAGGACCGGGAATTGCAGAAACTTTAACCCCCTTTTCAACAAGTTCCCGTACTAGTTTAAATCCCGGATCACTTATTAAAGGTGTTCCGCTGTCAGATACAAGAGCGACGGATTTACCTGATGAAATAATATCAGTAATAACTGGCATAATACGGTTATGGTTTTGATCTCTGTACGATAGTTGTTGTTTTTGAATATCATACTTCTTTAAAATCTTATCTGTCTCACGTGTATCTTCCGAGATTATATAGTCAACACTTTTAAGCACCTCTAGTGCTCTAAGTGTGATGTCAGAAAGGTTACCTATTGGAGTCGCAACAATGTATAAGGTTCCTTGCCCCATTCCGTAATTTTAACACGCTATGTAAAGGGTTAAAGGTTATTTGGCAATTGCATCAGATGCGGCTTTAAGAGCCTCTGCACCAACGTTTCCGCCAAGTTTTGTGATATCACCTGTTTTAACGTTATACAAAAAGTCTCCCGGGGTTCCGTTAACACCCGCTTTTTGGCCTGTTTGGTAGTCAGCGGTGATAACGCCTTTAGTATCATCATTATCTAAACAGCTGTCAAAAGCAGTTTGATCAATGCCTGACATTTCGCTAGCTAATGTTTTTAAAGATGCGCTATCAACATTCCCTTTTCCTGTTGCAGTGAATACTTTTTCAATATATTCAAAAAACTTCTCGTCACCAAGTTGTTTAAACACACACTCTGAAGCTTGGGCTTGTTTCCACGCATTTGGGTGTAGTTGTGCTAAAGGAAAGTGTCTAATGACGAGTTTAACTTTATCCTGACTTTGGTCTATAAATGCTGTTGCTGTTTCATGAAAAGTTCTGCAATAAGGACATGTGAAATCGGTGTAGACAACCAATGCGACATTAGCGTTTTTATTTCCGTATGTGTGGTCTTTATCGGAAGGTTTTGCGAGGTCTGGTTTTACTTTAGCTGTATCTGTGTTTTCTGCGTTTTTTGTATTTGCAGAAAGTACTCCGTCTTGATACATACTTACCTTTGTAGATAGTGAACCTACAAAAAAGGCCAAAACAGTAATTAGTGAAATGAATAAAGCAATCACGAAGTTGCCTTTAAAAGAAGATACAATTTGGTTTTTAAATGTTTCGTTTATTTTTATCATTTGATAAATCTAGCGAATAGGTTGAGCAATGTCAAATATGTATTGT
>CAYRWK010000038.1:0-7394 GCA_964427965.1 uncultured Candidatus Saccharibacteria bacterium
GAATAATAAAACACAAACCTAAGCACACACATCACCCAAAAGTAGAAACCATAACTCACTAAAAAAAGAAGAGTATATAGAAAAACTTCACAATTAAGATTGGGCTGCTATACATACAAACACTACCTAATATTCAAATGGAAAACACAATTTAGTGTAGGAAAAAAACTACAAAACCTAATAAAAGGCTCGGAAATAAAAATAATTGACGGGGGACATAACGCCCATATTGAAAATGCAGAGGTGTTTAATCAAACCCTGATTGACTTCTTAAGTAAATAACCACTCGAGGATCTGAAGTCAGAAACAGACCCTCGAAATCTCTTAAACCCCCAGCCATAACCTCAGCAGCACACCATCACCACGCTTATACCAACAAAAGTTGTATAATAAAAACAATGGATCCACATAACAAAAGTTTTATGGCAATATATGCACATCCCGACGATGCTGAAATATGGTCAGGCGGTACTATTGCCAAATGGAATAACTTAGGAGGAACTACTAAAATTCTATGCTTCTCAAACAGCACAATAAGAAATAGGGAAGCCAAAGCTGGGGCAGTCGCACTAAAATCCAGCTTGTCCATAATCCCCACGCAACCAATTGTTTGTCCCGAGACTATAAAAGCCGTAGCTACTCAGCTAAGTAGAGTCAACCCAGATGTTGTTGTGACACATTGTTCAAATGACTCTCACCCAGAACATCGCAATGTATTTGAAATAGTGTCAAACGCCATAATTCAACTTAGAATTACCAAGGGCAATCCCAAATTACTGCTTTGTTCTGATACTTATAATGAAATTTGCCTGAATGGCATTTTTACCCCAAACGTCTACGTTGATATATCTGATTATATGAAAGTTAAGCTTCTAGCAATTGAGAAACATCAAACACAACCTGTTGAGGTTTGGAAAAAAATTGCTCTAGATCAAAACACATTGCTAGGAAATAGGCTATCGAACGTAAAGTACGCAGAAGGTTTTGTTCAAATACCTGTACTAGGAAAGTTAGCCAATTTGTCCTTGTTTTAGTATGAAAATCGCTTTCACCTTCCTTACCTACGGAAAAAACGTCTTTGGTGGAATCGAAAACGCCCTTTTCAATCTAACCAAAGGCCTAAAAGATATCGGCCACGAACCAATAGTATTTACAAGCAGTACCTATTCAAACTCTCACAAAGATAATCTACCTGCAAAAATTTTTGTTTCTAAACATCTTCCGTCTCATTATGATGGTATAGTATCAAACCTAATAAACCAACTTAGGGATAGATCCGCTAAGATAAACAAAGACTTTGATTTATTTTTAGCCACTTATACACCTGATTATATTGTTGTCGTTGATCCGATTTGGGGAATAATCCAATCAACTAATTATCCTATCAATCAACTGTCTTCCAAAACCCCTGTTGCTATTTCATACCATATCGCTAACACATGGCGAGAGACAAAAGACATAATGAAATCTTCTTTCGACCTTAACTACAATGTTCGCTTTGCCGTCAGCGATTTCCTAGTAAAAGAAATTAAGAAGACTTATATAAACTCCAAGGGTTGTAAGATTCTAACCTTACCTAACTCAATTGATACAAACCTATATTCAACGGCAGCTCCGATTACACATGAGAAATATATTTTCTGCAATTCAAGAATTGCTAAAGGGAAGAATGTGGATTTATTGGTAAAAGCATTTCACAATGTAGTGTCTACGAACCCAATAAAACTCAAGCTCTGCGCAGGGGACTTTCCATTTGGAGAAACATCCCACGAAATTGAGGAAATTAGAATGCTTATTCGGAAACTTTCGTTGGAAACCAAGGTTGAACTATTGGATGCAATGAAATGGAATGAAATTCCAAGTATCATAGCAAACTCAGCACTGGTTGTGCTACCTTCCACCCATGAAACATTTGGTATAGCAGCCTTAGAGGCGTCAGCAGCAGGTATTCCATTGATCGTGTCAAACACCAACAACTTCAAACACTTAGTGAAAGAAAACGCCATCTTCTTTAAACCAAATAGCATTATAGATTTACAAACAAAAATGAAAGAAGTACTAAGAAACTATGGAAAATATAAGGAAAACGCTATAAAGTACTCACAAACATTCAAAGAACGCTACGACAATAGAGTTGTGGCAAGAAAGCTGGTTGATGAAGTACTACATCACAACTTGTTGTAAAGAAAAAAACGGCGCGCCCCAACCCATACCTGCAATAGAAAGATACCTGAGTCCTAGAATACGTCAGGTAATGAACACAAGCTTAAAAGACAGAGCTAAGTTTATGATATTGTCAGGAAAGTTCGGACTACTCATCCCTACAGACAATATTCCTAATTACGATTATATCTTGACTCACAGCAATATAAACTCTCTGGCAAAAGAAATTATCGCTAAAACAAATTTAACTGACGCTGAAAGCATGACAATATTTGGGAAAGACGAGATACAAAACCCAGACTGGAAACCCTACTACGATGTACTGAGACTTGTAGCGAAAAGGTTAAACATACCTTTATTCATAAGAAAAATTGTAACCCCTAAGTTAGTTGCTGTTATTGGAGATTTTGCAGCAGGAAAGACCACAACGGCAAGATACCTCTCACATAAACATAATTTCTTTATGGCACAGGACATATTTGGTTACCTAAACACAAAAGACTTTAAAAAATTTCGACAAAACTTGAGCAAACCTAAACCATTTAGATTAAACCAGTACAGGGATATGTTAATAGAAAAATCAGATAATGAAGTATCAATTTGTGACGAGGACATTGTTGAGTTACTAGCCTATGAATTTTCTTTGCAGGTAATCGAGCAGCCTAATGCTTTCTACGACTTATTTAGACGTCTATATGAATATAGGAAGGTTCGTCCACACTTGTACCCGGTTGCTTACATAGATCTTCACGTCAACCGTCTCCACCAAAAGAAAAGATTGAGACAGCGTGAGATTGAAGAAAGAGAAACACCAGAGTACTTTACCAGATTTCTCACACAGATATCATATAGAACATTTTACGATTCTATTGTTAAACAACTTTCTAAAAACAAAGCCCTATCGCTAGATACAACGAATCTATCTAAAACCCAGATGCTCAGTATCTGCGAAGAGTTTTTACTTAGTACCTTATACCAAGATTATGAGTATATTGACACTCTAAAAATCATAGAGAACCTAGATTTAGCTCAACTTAAAAAAGAAGCTATAAGAAAATATGAGCAATCGAGACAACAGTAATTTCTTACCACACTGGTTTAAATATATTCATAAACCTAAGAACTTAGATATTAATAAAAAAACAGTCTTTAAAAAAGGATATAAATCATACATCAAAAAAAGCACAAACCACTCAAAAATAAGGGTAGCGTTCTTTTTGGACGGGGTATTTTATCCAACTACAACCGGGGAATCCTACCATATAATGAATCTACTCAAAGCTCTCACGAAAAACAAAATAGACGCTTATTTGTTTAGATGTTACAGAGGGTGGGAAAAGATACACATTTACAAAACATTTCCATTTAGCTCGGTATGCATAAACCCAGACGTTTACTACAACAATCTGCAAAAAATAAGTGAAATAGTCAACATATACGAGATAAATGTAATAGTTTTTGATACCGCAGAAGTAGTTTTGAGGCAAGGAAAGTATTTAAAAGACAAATGTAAGGTAAAGATAGTATACGATGTCACCAACGTGGACCCACTTATTTCAGAAAAAGTTGGTTTAGGTCAAAGCACTATATCCCTACAAACAAGAGAATTGCTGGAGGCGGATAAACACATAGATATCTATTGGGTAAAAACTCGAGAGGATAAAAGGCAATTGTCGAAACTAGGTACCAACCCAAGAAAAATCAGAATAAGGGGAGTGGGAATAAATATTCCTTCACGTAGCAAAATAAAGAAGAAGCAATTAAAGCAACCAGTAAAATCAGTGTTTTTAGGAAACATGTTCTACCCGCCAAATATTGGTGGTTTGACAACCTTAACCGACACATTAACTAAATGCACAAAAAGGGGTATTAGGTTAAAAATCGATGTAATAGGTGATGGGGACATAGTGAGTTTATCAGCAAAATACCCACTTCTTAATTTTCTAGGCAGGTGTGACTATGTAAATTCCACATTATCAAAATATGACATTGCCTTTGCCTGCCCTTCTTTTGGGTCGGGAATTAGCCTGAAAGTTTTGGATTATATGGCAGCCGGCTTACCAATAATCGCAAACAACACGGGGGTAAGAGGACATCTACGCAGTATTAACAAATGCTTGTTGCAAGAGGAAAACGATTCACTATACAAATGTGTCGAACAACTAGTCACAAACAAAGACTTATTCAAAAGACTCAGCGTAAAAGAATTTAATTACCTCAAAAAATATTATGATATAAAAAATAAAATACCCGGCTTTATCATGGATCTTAAAAAACTCGTTTGACCTGTTGGAAAAATCTTAATGTTATACTTTTATCAGGCTGAACCAGGGAAAGACACGACTAGTTCAGCCTACTCCTTACATGGTAAACCAAAAGCTGTTGAACAAAGCCTTTAAAATACTTAGAAGAAATTACGGCTGCCCTGGGTTGGACGGCATATCGATTAAAGAGATAAAACATAGCTACAAACATCACCTCAAAGCTATCTCGTCAAAAATAACCCGGGGTGAAATAAACACATTACCAGTCAAGATAGTTCCAATTACCGACTATAGGGGAAATACCCGAAACGTTTTCGTTTATTGCGTGTATGAAAGATGGATTCAAGCTTACTTAAAACTACAAATCGAGCCAATGGTTGAAAAATTAATGTACCCATATGTTTACGGCTACAGGAGAGGACTGGACGGGAATATGTTAAATGCCTATATTACCAAAAACAAAATGAAAAGAGTTCTGCACATAGATATTGAAAAATTCTTCGATAACATAGACACCAACATTCTCTGTAGGAACCTATCTGAAGAAATGTACATCAATAAGGCCTTGTTAATTGCGATTCAGAAAACAATATGGGCTGGGGTGGGTTTACCTCAAGGTAACGTTCTTTCACCCATACTATCAAATCTCTATTTGAACAACCTAGATCAGCATTTTCCTACAAACTATGCTAGATTTAGTGATGATATGTATTTTGCTTTTACCGATCCTAAATGCATAAACCCTCTCGTATCCAAAGTAACAGCTGTATTATCTAAACTTAATCTAACAATAAATTTTAAGAAGGTAGAAATACTTGATGCCAAAAAAATGCAATGACAGACTGCTAATAATGGACGGCAGTCACTACTTATATAGGGCTTACTACGGTGTACCTGAAAGTGCAAAACTTCCAAACGGGTTACAAGTAAATGCGGTCTACGGGTTTATGGCCTACCTGAGAAAAGCTGTAAAAAAACTTAATCCAAAATACATTGTAGTAATATTCGACTCAGAAACAGGCATTGTTGATAAAGTTCAAAAAGATCCATCATACAAGTTCAACAGAGATTATACCGATAATGGAATGTATAAACAGCTACCGCTAATTAAACGTATACTTGAGTTACTATCAATACACTACGTAGAACCATTAGATTGTGAGGCGGATGACTATATTGGGACACTAGCTACTATGCTCAGCAATAAAGATTTATGTGCATATATCTTCTCAAACGATGCTGATTTTTATCAGTTATTGAGTAAAAAAGTAAGTGTTGTAAAAATGGGTAAGAAAGAACCCGAGATTATCAATGAACGTGTCTTTAACAAAATGTTTAGCTTCGAAAGCAAGTACTACCTAGATTACTTAAGCTTAAAGGGCGATGAATCTGACAACATCGAGGGTGTCCCCGGGGTTGGGAAAAAAACAGCCCAGAAATTGATTTGCAAATACGGAACAATTGATGGCATTATGCAGAGAATAAACGATCTACCAAAAACCTTACGACAAAAAATAAACTCCTCCAGTAAAGTTTTAGAAAAAAACAGAGCTTTTCTTAAAATCAAGGTCGATGTCAACATGACAGATACTAAAATAAATGTGCTAAGTGATAAATTTATTAAGAAATTAAGTGATTCGACTAACAACTTACTAAAAGACTCAGGAGTAAATATCTATTAGGCTAGTATCTTATGATACAGGTGATCAGAACAGAAACAGAGTTCAAAAACCTTAAAACCGACTGGAATAAACTATACGGAACCATAGATCAGACAACACCATACCAAACATGGTCATGGAATTTTTTGTACTGGAAACACTTTAGTGCATACAAAAAGTTGTGTATTTTACTTTTCAAACAAAAGGGTCTTCTGAAGGGAATAGCCCCGTTATGGGTTAGAGACTACGAAAACCTCAAAATAGTAGAACCGATAGGATCTCGTGGAACAGATTACATAGACATCCTAATATGTAAAAACAGCAAGAGGGACATATTCAGCAAATTTATAAAATGGTTCGAAACAAGTGATATAGACCTATTAAACATAGAGGATTTACCACATACGAATCTACACACTAACAAATATTTGGATATCCTTGAATCGAAAAACCTG
Source organism: uncultured Candidatus Saccharibacteria bacterium (assembly GCA_964427965.1). Taxonomy (GTDB): domain Bacteria; phylum Patescibacteriota; class WWE3; order UBA101185; family UBA10185; genus CAYRWK01. Next base: position 6,544 of record CAYRWK010000038.1, read on the forward strand.
TACCTTAATCAAAACCCTATCTACTGCCCATGTTATAGCATAAAACTGGAGAATAGCTGGGAGCACTACCTCGAAAGTATTTCAAGACGTATAAAAAACGACATATACTACTATAGAAGGTATGCAACTAAACATTTCAAAAAAGTAAATTATAGACAAGCATCGTCATCTGAAATAAGTAAACACTTTGAGCTACACCAAAAAATACGGACATCAAAAGGGGATCGCGGAACCTATGACAAAACCTCGGTGAGAAATTTTATTAAAGAATATGCAATAAATATGGAAAACAATAATTTGCTAAAACTAGTATTTCTGTCTTTCGACGGAAGAGATGTGGCAAGTATTCTTGGAGTGGAATGGAATAAGGAAAGATATAATATTACCATTGGATACGATCCCAAGTATTCGAAATATAGACCCGGAACACTTTTGTATACATATGACATTGAAAACTGCATAGGTAGAGGTATTACCAAATACGATTTATCTAGGGGTTCTGATCTATATAAACTCACCCTTGGAGCAAAACAAAAATATAATGTCAGATTAGTAATTTCAAGATCCAAACGGAATAATCAGCTGTATTTAAAAAAGCAAAGAATTTACTGGAAAAACTCAGATTATGCCCCAACAGAAAGATAGAACAATTAAACCCCCAACCACAACTTAAGCAACACATCACCAAACAAAAACGCCGTAACACTTCCCAAAATCAAAAAAGGACCAAACGCAATAGCTGACTTCATAGTCTTCTTTTTTAACGCCAACAAAACCACACTATATAAAGACCCAAAAATAAAAGCCAAAAAAATAGCAAGCACACTCTTTGGAAACCCATTAACAAGCCC
>CAYRWK010000039.1:0-7354 GCA_964427965.1 uncultured Candidatus Saccharibacteria bacterium
GCCTACATCTACAGTGCGGTAATAACACTATTTCCACAGATAAAAACTACTCTAAATCTTTCGGACTACACGTATTTTGATGCAACCATTGTAGTTATAGGATTTGTAACTCTTGGTAAATATCTTGAATTACGCTCCAAACAAAAAACAAAAGACTCTTTAACAAAACTGTTAAATCTTCAAGCAAAAAATGCACTGGTCGAAAGAAGTGGCCAAGAAATTGAAATAGCTATAGATCAAGTAGTACCCGGAGATACTATTATTGTTAAACCCGGCACAAAAATTGCAGTTGATGGTGTAATTCTGGAAGGAAGATCGTCAGTAGATGAATCAATGATTACCGGAGAATCGATTCCTGTTGATAAAAAGGTAGGGGATAGCGTAATAGGTGGAACTATAAACAAACAAGGAATCCTTAAATTTAAAGCCACCAAAGTTGGATCAGAAACATTACTATCCCATATTATAAAAATGGTTCAGGAGGCACAAGGCTCAAAAGCACCTATTCAAAAACTTGCGGATAGAGTCTCGGCAGTGTTTGTACCTATTGTGTTGATAATCGCTCTAACCTCCCTTGTAACATGGGTTTTACTTGGGTCATTATCTTACGGACTTATGGCATTTACCGGTATTTTAGTAATAGCTTGTCCTTGCGCACTTGGTCTTGCAACACCAACTGCAATAATTGTAGGAACAGGAAAGGGGGCAGAAAACGGCATATTAATAAAAGACGCCGAAAGCTTGGAAAAACTACACAAAGTAGATACAATCGTTACCGATAAAACAGGCACAATCACAAAAGGAAAACCCGAAGTCACTGACATTATTTCCAAAGATATTACCGGTACTTTACAAATACTGGCTTCTTTAGAAAACAACTCAGAGCATCCTTTGGCCATTGCAGTTGTAGAAAAAGCAAAAGCTCAAAATGTAGAGCTGATTAAAGTCACAAATTTTTCAATTATTGAGGGCAAAGGTTTAAAAGGAGATATTGATGGAGTAACCTATTATGCCGGAAACACCACGCTGTTATCAAACTTAAACATTACCCAAGATACAGATTGGTTAGCAAAACTGGATACACTAGTTATTGTTGGAAAAACTCCTGTGTTTTTAACAACAGCTGATAAGATTTTAGCAATTATAGGTATCGCCGATACCATAAAAGCAGAAACAAAAAACACTATCACACAGCTTCACAAACTTGGCATTAAAGTTGTGATGATGACAGGAGACAGCGAAAAAACCGCTAAATATATTGCCCAAATTGCAGGTATTGATAACGTCATCGCCCAAGTACTACCACAAGATAAAGCTATTAAAATAAAAGAACTTCAACAAAAGGGTAGAGTGGTTGCCATGGTAGGGGATGGAATAAATGATGCACCGGCTCTTGCTCAGGCAGATATAGGCATTGCTATGGGAACAGGTACAGATGTTGCTATTGAAACATCATCCATCACTTTACTAAAAGGGGACTTCTCAAGCGTAATAAAGGCATTAAAGCTTTCTAAAGCCACCATGAAAACTATTAAACAAAACCTGTTTTGGGCATTTATCTACAACATAATAGGTATCCCGCTTGCGGCAGGTTTGTTGTACCCAATCTTTGGAGTAATGCTAAACCCCGCCTTTGCAGGTCTTGCCATGGCTTTTAGTAGCGTATCTGTTGTAACAAATTCACTAAGGTTAAAAACTGCCAGATTAAACTAAGGACATGACTCAAACAGAATTTTTTGTACATGGCATGCATTGCCCGGCATGCGAAATATATATAGAAGATACCTTGGCAAAAAAAGAGGGGATTATAAAGGTTAAAGCAAACCTAAAAACCTCAAAAGTTTGTATTGAGTCAAATATCCCTTTGTCCTCGGAAGGACTTTCTAAACTGGTGGAAAGTCAGGGATATAAGATCTCAGTAGAACAGGAAAAGGAAAAAAGGATTGAGCTTAAACAGCTCGGAATAGGCTTTGTGATTGCAGGTTTAATTTTTGGAGCCTTTTTACTAATGCAAAAACTAGGACTGGTTAACTTAATAAACCCACAACAAGTCACTTTACCTTTTGTATTTTTTATAGGAATTGTAGCCTCTTTATCAACCTGTATGGCAGTTGTTGGGGGATTAGTCTTATCTATTTCATCAAGTTTTGCTAAAACCAAAAACCTTGCGCCTTTAATTGCTTTTCATATTTCAAGATTGGTTGGGTTTTTTATATTAGGAGGGCTAATTGGGCTTATAGGATCGGCCTTTTCTTTAAATAACGTTGCTTACTTTGTTTTGGACACGGTTTTATTTGTAGTAATGGCACTAATGGGTTTAAACCTACTGGAAGTGTTTACCTTTACTAAAAAAGCTCAAATAGTAATGCCCAAATTTCTAAGTGAAAAGATTTTTAGGCTGAAAAATAATATATTAACGGAACCATCAAAAACTAAAAGTATTTTGTTTACCGTATTAATGGGAGCAGGAACTTTTGTCTTACCCTGTGGGTTTACTCAGGCAATGCAACTATATTCCCTAACATCGGGTAACTTTGTACAGGGCGCTTTGACTATGTTTGTTTTTGCACTAGGAACTTTACCTATACTTGGTTTAATAAGCTTTATTTCAGTAAAATTTAGATCCAAGTTGTTTTTTACAACAGCGGGGTTTTTGGTACTGATGTTTGCCGTATTTAACTTTCTCTCGGGTTTAGCCGCTCTTGGTTTTGGCATCTAAACTTTACTCAAAGATTAGGTATAATTAATTCATGCTACTGCCCATCGCTATATTTGTATTTGGTTTGATCCTACTATTAATTTGTACCGAGATCCTTGTAAAAAACGCAGAAACTCTTGCTTACAAACTAAAACTATCCCCCCTAATTGTGGGACTTACCATAGTAGCCATAGGTACATCCATACCCGAACTTATAGTCTCAACATTTGCATCAGTGAACCACGACTACGGACTAGCCCTGGGAAACATCGTAGGCTCAAACATCGTAAACATACTATTAATCCTACCAATCGCGATACTCCTTGGTAAATTACGGGTGGGTACTGTAAAAACACAACGCAGCACCATAGTCATCCTACTCATCACTCTGCTATTTTTTACACTTCATAAACTTAACACTTCACCACCCCTTGTTGGCATAGTACTACTTACTTGTGCAATAATCGCAACAAGCCTTGAGTATTTATGGGGCATTGAAGGCAGAGACCATGAAGATCACACCCGTGTTTCCCATAACATCTCAAAACCCTTCGGTATCCATAATATCCTATTACTTATAGGTGCTTTAGTAGGAGTATCCATAGGAGGAATGGTGCTAGTTCAAACAACAGAACTATTTTCAGAAATATTTGGACTCTCAACATCAATACTAGGTTTATCATTAACAGCTATAGCAACATCACTACCGGAATTACTAACAACAATCTTTAGCCAAAACGAGCACGACGATAAACTAACCATAGGAAATATAATCGGAAGCAACATATATAACCTTGCCCTAATTGGGGGAGTCATCTCCTTTTTTAACACGGGGTTTGATCTTAACTATAAAAACTGGCTCTGGTTCTTAGGAGCAACAATGATCCTTGCACTAATACTTTGGTTCAATAAAGGAAAAGCAATCCCCAAATATATAGGTGTGTGTCTTCTACTAGGATTTATCCTATATATGTTCTTTTTAGCCATGTAGTAGAGTCTTATCACCTTTATTTTTACTCATTAATACAATCAAAAACCCCATTTTTCCAATTTGCCACACCCCTTACCCTATAGTATAATGAACGCTGGCTTGTAGGCTAATACAAAACCCCATGTTTTGGCTTACCTACAGCCTATAAACCTATGAATAACGTAATTTCGCTGCTGCTATCAGCAGTAATAACTACAAACACCGCTTTGGCAGCCCCAAAGCCCGATAACTTCATCCAAAACACCACAGAAGATGTGGTACTAAACGTTCCCTTTATACACCAAGTGGACGATCTTCCAGAAGATAAAAAAGCTGAAATTAGATCTTCAGCCTGCGGACCTTCTGCCCTAACCATGGTTTTTAACTACATGGGTAAAGATTTGTCCCTATATGAGGTTATAGAAAAACTCCCTACCTCAGTTTATATAAAAGGTAGCATGTTCTATAAGCTAAACGATGGTCCTGAATCGTTTGGTCTAAAAGCTGTTTCTTTTAAAAACAGCCCTAAAGCTATATACGACCATCTAAAAAATCAAAAACCTATTGTGATGAATGTTCAAAACTACGATGGTATTACAGGTCACGCTATTGTGGTTGTAGGTATAAAAGGATTTGATGGAACTACTGCTAAAAGTCTTGTAGTACATGACCCATGGACAACTGCGTATAAAGAATATGAATACGTAACTCCTAGCATGCTAAAACAACCCGAAGGTTATAATTTGCCTATTGGTACTATAGACCCATTTATTGTGGAATAAGCATCTGCTAAACTAAACATGTGAATGTAAAAAAGATATTGCCCCTGTCCATACTACTACCCCTTGTTGTAATCCCTGTAGTTTTGATTATTAACAAAGAAAATATCAAAAGAAACTACCTTCAGCTGGAGTTTGAAAAACCCTTTTATCTAAATTATGAAGACTCATCCAGATCATTAACCCTAAGTGACATGGGAATTACATACGATAAATCAACGAATGAGGTTCATATTAACTTTTTTAAACTAGACTCTTACCTAACATCCCTGGAAGATGACTATAAATTTCTAGCAAAAAACACGGTCATTTCTTTTGACGATTTTTCTTTTAGAACACCAAGTGAACATGCCAAAGTCAAAATGGATAGAACACAATTCTCATCAGAAGAAGCAGTTCTACAACTTGTAACAAGCCCTCAAGTAAAGGTAAGACTAAACCTAGACACAGTAGATGACATTAATATTCAAAAAGTAAAAACCCAAGAGTTAATAGAAAAAATATCAGAACCGATACTAATTAAATACGGAAGAAACCCTGTTTATATTACAAAAGAAGCAATAAAAAGCTTTATAGAACTTAAAGAAGATGGGGGAGTACTAACAGGGTATATTGTTTACAACAAAGTATCGGAATACCTGGATGATTTGGATGATATGTATGCGTCTACAGACCTAGTGGTTCTGCATCATGACTCGGTTGAAGCAATAAGAAGAGCAATACTATTTAAAGCTACTGATTACCAGGTAAATAACGCTATCATTTTGCCACTGGAGGGTAAACCAAGAACAAACGGGGAAAAACACGATGTGTACTTGGAAGTTATAAAATCTCAACAACGTCTGTATAGGTTTGAAAAAGGAAAGCTTGTTAAAACATATGTAGTTTCTACAGGCCTAACCTGGGAGACACCACCCGGCGAATACAAAATACTGGCAAAACAAAAGATGACTATTTCGTATACAGGTAACTGGTACATGCCAAATTACCTGCCCATTGGATATATACAAGGTAAGTATAGATTTGGTTTCCACGCCATTCCCTATCATATGGATGGAAATGGTAATATTTACTCACGAGATCCAAATACCATGGGTAGTCCCGCAACGGGAGGATGTATTCAGTTGTCGCCCAAGGATGCGGAGGAGTTATTTAATTGGGCGCGGGTGGATATGCCGGTGTATGTTTATGATTAAAAACTTACTATTCATAATCTCAATCCCAGTATCCGGAGTACTTTTTATTAAACTCGTCCAATCTCTTACAGGTTATACCCCAAAAACCTCAGGATCACTCTTTGACTTCTTACTCTTTATCTTATTATTTATGATAGGACCTTGGATTTTTCTTTTTATTACCCTCACAAAAGACCTATATCAAGGAAACATCAGCGTGTACACCAATCAAAGTGTTTCAGTAAAACCCGCCGAAAAATCAGCCTTCCAAGCAGGAGCAAAAGTACTACTAAAAGCATTTGGCATGTCTTCCTTTTCCGAATTACAAAAATATCAAGGAAAACTTCTACCCTCTGTTTTTATTACACTCTTTTTAACTCTTGGGGGAATTGCAGGGGTAATGTTTTTCTTAGCAGTACTTGGAATACTTGCGGGATTTAAACTAAGGTAAAAAAGTTTCCACTAACAATTCTTTTTAAAAACAGTAACCATATACTTAGAAACATGGCTTCTAAAAAGATCGGGCATTAAATACGCAGTAATTGCATTATATGAAAACTCAACAGGCATATGATCTGAAAACCACTTGGCTGTATGCGGGTGACTAAAAAACACAGCTGAAATCGCACACAAACGATTTAACGTAGGCTCAATACTCCTTGAAACATCCTCCTCAAACACCAACTCCAAACCCGAAGATGCGATCTTTTCTTTTGAATAATCATAATGCTCCAGCTTTGTTAACATAACCCCCTTCTCAGTAATCTTTTTAGCCAAGATCTCATCTTCCGAACATTCGCTTTCGGGCTTATCCAGATAACCATCAACAATAACAAACACGCCTCCGGGACGTAAAACCCTTTTCACTTCATTAGCTAATACATCCTTTTTATTGCTGTAACAAATTGCCTCAAAAATAAAAACAGCATCGTAAGACTCATCTTTAAACTGACTCAAATCATGAAAATCCCCCTCAAAAACATGAAAATTCTTAAATCTCCTAGCCTTCTTTTTTGCAACATCTATTTGACCGTTAGGCAAATCCAACCCATCAAACTGTACAAAAGGGTACCTCTTTGCAAGGTACACACTAGAAGCACCCTTACCGGTTGCCAACTCCAAAACATTCTTAGCACCAAGTTCATTAATGTACTTTTCAACAACACGTGATTGCTCATTTAAATCATCTTCTTTATATTTCCCATCCCTAGAAATACCAACATGCACAAAACCATCTTTGCTATGAAAAAAGAAATATGGGAATTTGTTAACCTTAAAATACCTTGTAATGGACTCAAAGTCTGTTTTTCTATTTATAACCTGGTCTATATCAAAAAAACGCTTAACGCGCTTGAGTTTTTCCTGTAATGATAAATCTGCCACGATACCATTTTACTATAAATCCAAGGAATTGTGCAGGTAGGTATTGGCATGGCATGTATAATTTGGGTATGAAACACCTGGACATCGTATGGGGAAACGTTGTAATAAACGATTACGACACACTAGATATAATAAACCACAAAGCAATGCAAAGAACTAAAAACATCTGGATATCCGCATACGGATACCTATTTCAACTCCTACGCAACTCCACCAGATACGAACACATGATAGGGGTATATCTGCTACTAAAACACTTTAAAGCCTCCAAACAAGAGCAAATAGCAGGTCTTATCCACGACGTATCACACACCGCTTTTTCACACGTCTCAACATACGCAATGCAAGG
>CAYRWK010000040.1:0-7054 GCA_964427965.1 uncultured Candidatus Saccharibacteria bacterium
ATATTGGATTTTTCTGAAAAAACTGTACCTTTTACCGACTTGGGCGAACAAAAACTTCCGGTTTTAACCTGTTTGGTAAATTGTTCAAGCGGAACCTATATAAGATCGCTTGCTCATGATCTTGGGGGAGTTTTGTTCAACTTGCGCCGAACCCGTGTCGGCGATTATATTGTACAGGACTCCGAAGATTTTCTAAAAATGCAACCTACTAACTGATTTAAAGGATAAAGTTTTGGTCGCACAGCATTACTTGCCCGATACCTCCAATATTATCTTCATTTCGTACTATGAGTGTTACGGTGTGAGAGGATATTGACTGCATAAAAGGTATCAAGTTAGTATGAAAGATACTATCCGCCTTTCCTACTTGAGTAGTATCAATATTCACGTAGGCAAAATCGCTCATATAATTAATCACCAGAGTGTTGTTAGCATCGTTTGCCGTATATTTGGCGGAAAAGTTACACCAGCTGTATTCGGGTACTGCAAAAAAAGGCAGACGAATTGCTTGTTGCTGATTGCCACAGCTGTATTGCCAGTTAGTTATTTCTACGCAAGTCTTAGGTGTAGTTAAATAGTAGCGGTTATCGTATTCGGCATTAGGCGTAGTAAGATACGAGCTAAAATTAGTTATGGCTACAAGCACTAAAACTATCCCTGCAATCAAGGCGAAATACCTGTTTGTTTTGAACAAAAAAAATGTGATCGTTAAATACATTAAGGGTATAAGTACCATTAAATACCTTGGAAAGTAGTCTTTAAAAAAAGGGAAACTCAGAGTATAACCTAATATCATTATGTGAACTAATAATAACAATCCTTGTTCATGCTCCGTGTATTTTTTTTTCTTTATTACAAAGTGACCAAGACTCGCAAGATATAATGTTAATAATGGAATTCCCAAGATAGCATATACTTTAATACAATCATGTAATCTTGCTGGCGGTGGTGTTGTCAGTTTATTGATAGTAAACCCACCGGAGAAAAGTAATGGAGATATTCCTATTGCTAGTGCAACTAGTGCTAATATTAGGAGCCTGCGTGGTTTTTTGTTAATTACGACGTTAATACATACGGCTAATGCCAAAACCAGTAAAAAGATTGGGGTGACTGATCTGGTTACAATCAGCGCTAGGCAAAGTAGGCCGCACGATACCAGCAGGTTATTGTTTTGAGGATTTTTGTAGTAAGCACTGTAGAAGAATATCAGAAGCATGAGCAGTAACAGAAACAGTGACTCTGTATATAAATGAATGGTTGTTGATATGTATATAGGCGTGATAAGAGTTATAAAAACGCTTAGGAGTCTAATATACCTACCGGAACCTCTTGTGATCAAATACATCAGTACTAGAGAGAGGGTTGTAATAACGGTATTAACCGTTCTTAGTAGAATAATATTTGCTGGAAAGAGAGCTAATATCACTGTGTAAAGGGGTGGCTGTGTGTAATTAAACCAAACAAACTCTAACGATTTGATTTTTGTTGCTTGGAAAAAGTAAAATACCTCGTCACCTACTAGTGCGTTGTGTGGCGTTTTGTAAAGCATGGTCACAAAAGCTATAATAAGAATTAGTGCGAATAAGGCACACTTATGTATATATGAACGATTTAAAGTCATTACTATCTCAAAGCCATCAAATTATTAGTTGCATCCTGGTAATTGTAGTATATATCTTAATCGCCTCCAACGCTGCGTTAGTAAATAATATAACCTTTGACGAAAAGAATCACTTTAGCTTTGGAGAACGTGTATTGGAAGGAAATACTCAAAGAGTTGATTTTTCTGATGATTCTAAAATGCCTATTAGCGCGATAAATGCTGCAGTAGCCCGCCTACTAAAAACCGATGATCCAGTAATAGCAGGACGCTTTGGCTCAATTATTCTTGCTGTTATTGCTGGGGTTGGGGTAATTGCCCTGGCTTCACAAAGGTTTGGTAAGACCGCCTCGGTTGTGGCTGGAATACTTTTCTTTTTTAATCCAAATATCCTTGCCCATTCCACGCTGGTGACCACCGATCTTCCGGCTGTTTTTGGTCTTGTGGTGTATTTTATTTCTTTGGTTTGTTTTACTCAAAGAGTGGGTGTTGTAAGGTCAGCCTTGCTTGGTGAGGCGCTGGCAATTGCAATCGCCTGTAAGTATTCAAATCTGCTTTTAGTTCCCCTTACGCTTTTTTTCCTGTTAACATTGGCTCTAACAAAAACTATTAAGATAAGCTTTACCAAGGCATTGATATATCTAATCGTTATGTTTATTTCGACACTTTTTTTTGTTAATCTTTTTTGGGGTTTTCATAAAACCTTTTTCACACCCAAGGAAGTTGTCTTTTCTACAGTCCTTTTTAACACATACTCGAGCAAATTTGCTGACTTACCCATCCCCCTGCCCTACTCGTTTTTTCGAGGCATTGACTTAGTTATGTATAACGATGCTAGTTTTATAGGGAGAAGTCCAAATTACCTGCTAGGTAAGGTAAAGGCAGGGTCTTTTCCCGAATATTTTGTAGTTGCCTTTCTTTTAAAATCTCCTCTTCCTCTGTTTATTTTGCTGTTACTGGGGGTTTGGTTGTTTGTTAAAAACCGATATTATGATCAGACTGATTTCTTTTGGCATAGTATAGCAATTGTATATTTTTTGTATTTTTCATTCTTTCTTAGATCGCAGATTGGGTTTAGATTTGCGCTTCCCGTCTCAGTGCCAATATTTTTTTATGCCGCCAGCTCGATTTTAATATCAAAACTTAGGTATGTAGTAATTATACTTTTGGTGTGGTACGTTGGCTCTACTGTTAGTTATAACCCAAACTATTTGGCATATTTCAGTGAAATTGTTATAAATAAACAGGCCATGTTTAAATATTTGGGAGATTCAAATATTTATTGGGGACAAAATTGGGATAGGATCTCTATGTATATTAACTCAGGTCAGGTGGTGTTTGAGCCGGAATACCCTGTATGCGGGTTGGTTCTTATTAGCCCGGATAGTCTAACAGGTATAAAATTAAACGACAGTGGGTTGCCTATTGGATCACAAAAAAACCGCTGGGTTTTGCAGTATGGCAAGTTAACTAAGGTGATAGATCATACACATCTTCTTTATGAGGTTTATTAACTACCTAAAAAAACAAAAGTTTCTCGCGGGAGAGGTATGGCGAAGGGCGCCTTTTTATACCGTTACTCTTTTGGTATTTGTCGCTAACTTTGTATGGTTTAAAGGGCTTATCAAGAATTGCGAATTACCTGGATGGGATACGCCAGGACACTATTACGTTTTGCAAAAAGTTGTTAGTGCTCTTGAATCCTCACACAACCCGCAAAATCTATTAAATATTTATGACACTAATTGGTTTGGTGGTATTGAATTATTTAAACTATACACCCCCCTATATTACTGGCTGGTCGCCGTGTTTTGGTTGATTACATTTAAAATAATTCCGTTAGCACTGCTGTTTCGGCTTTCACTTTTTCTGCTAATTAATCTTTTTCCGTTGGTTTTTTGGTATTTTTGTAGAGTCTATATCGACAGCGAATCGGCAAAATGGGCATTTGCATTTAGTATCTTTTTTGTCTTTTTCCCTATCAACCTATCCTCATCGGGGATAGGAGCCGGTTCGTTAACGTATATGGGGCTTATTCCTGGTTTTATGGGTTTGTTGCTGGCGATGCTTAGTTTAACATTTTTGCGACAGATTCATCTTTCCGGTCATTCAACAAGCTATTCACTGCTTTTTGCAGTTTCGTTTTCGGCGTTGGTACTTACACATATTCTTAGTACAGTATTTGTACTTCCACTTATCGTTACATATATTCTGATACACACCAAAAGTTTTTTCTTGCGAATCAAAAATTTCGCCGTCGTACTACTTGTAATATCGGTATTGACACTGCCATGGGCGGTGCCTTTTATAACGCATCTACCTGATTCGGCAGGCAAATTACTGACTGTGAACTCGGTGTATCTTGATACACTCCTAGTTCTTTTTCCGATTAACACATATATGCTCCAAGGCGCAGGGTACATCGTGTATTTTAGGTTGTGGGTAGTTTTTATAGCGGGTTTGGTTTTTTTTGCAGTTATTTCAAAGTTGCATGAGAAGAAGATATCCCGGTTAGTTGTATTCTTTTTGATTACATATTTTCTTTGGACTACAAATATTATTCCCATACTGTTTAAGGGGGAATTCCGTCTGCACTTTCATAGGGCTCTTCCCCTATTGTTTGTTTGTATATTGGGAATATGTGTTTATTACTTTGCTTTTTTAATGAGGGAAACTGGGGTAAAAACCGGGCTGTTTTTGACTACGGTGCTTTTTGTTTGCCAATTAAATGCAGTCTCAACCTATAATTTTGTTCAAAATGAGTATAACGACTCCCTTAATTCATATTTACATCGTAGCGTAGGTGATAAATGGCGATGGGAGGAATATCCATATTATGAGGAAGCTAACCAGCTCCTTGCCTATTTAGCAAAAACCGATTTCAAGAGAGTATTTATTCAATCACCCGAAAGTGAGTACATGCTGCTGCTTGGTTCGTCCCATTTTTTTACAGGCAGGGTACCGGGTGTCAATAACCAAAGCATTATCACTGGTCTTTTCGCTGAGGCGTCCCCTCTAACTCCCTATATCATGGGATCAATATATGCGCTTACTGATGGCGAGACCCAGACCTGGGGTGATACCAGACTAGAATATCTGGATTTTTTTCAACAGCAAAAAACAAAACGCCACCTCGAACGATTGAGATTTTTAGGAGTTGATGGGGTTGCGGCTTTTTCCAACAACTTTAAAAAAACAATGGCAGACCAGAGTGCAGCTAAGGTTTATGAGTCAAAACACTTTTCGGTGTACGCACTAAACGACCCACAGCCCAATATTTTTGTGCCGAAAACTGAACCATTCTTTTTTGTGTCGGGAAAAGGAGGGGTTCCTTTTGAGGATATTTGCGATGTGCTGTATACCGACTCCAAAACGTATGAGTTATCAATTTTTAAAGTCAAATTGTCTGACTTAAGCGATTTTACTGGTGTTGTGATCGCAACCGGGGATTTTACGGATCAGCAGCAAATGGAGCTTTTTGCTCGTGATAATACCATACTGCTAATTAACCCAAGCATAAATGTGGCTCGTTTTATTTTGGGTAGGAAAGCCACCACCATTACAATTGATAATTTTGTCCCGCTGTCCTCAGTTCCCCTTGGTAATAAAGAAAAGGAGTTAGAGGGTTGGGGGAAACTGAAACTGACATTGCTTGAAAATACTACACCGCTTCCGACTTCCCCTGAAAGCGCCCCTACGCTATCAACGGTGGGAAATAGGTGGAAAGTGGTAGCGAAGAAAAACCCATATGTAATACTAAGATACGGTTATTCGAAGAGTATTGGTGTGGAAACTAAGGATGTGGAAACTTACAAAAGCTCTCCGGGGTTTATCGGTATATTCAATCCTCTAAGGTTTGACTCATTTTTTCTCAGTTTTTGATTTGTAACCGGATATTTCACACACTGTATCCTTTGGGCTGGCAGAGTCACATTTCTTTATTTCTCCCCACTCCGATCGATATTTATAACTACCCCCATCTGAGGTTATTACACTTAGTCCCAAGATAGAAAGAGACGAATCGGTAAAATATTCATATACAGCCCCGGCGGGGGTTCCGTTTGGCCATTTGGAAATATATGTTATAAGACCCGAATCCTTAATTGATACTGGGTATATTCCCTCCGAGGCCTTATATGATTCAACCCCCTGGACGAGTTTTTCTAAATTAGCCTGTTTGACTGAATCCGAGGCAACTTCCCTTTGTCTGTTAGCGTTTATTACTGTGAGTGTAACTCCAGAGAGGATACCAATTAAACTAACAACTATTAATAGTTCGATGAGGGTAAAGGCGCGGTTGAAGTTATTTCTAGTGTTCGTATTGTTAGAAAGCATATCTGTATAATACAACGGCATTTTATCAATTACAATATCTAGTATTGGGTCTATTCACCCACTTTTTCAGCAGTGTCTGCCTCGGCCTTAGTCTTGTGAATTGTGCCTTCCGGGTGATTTGCCGGGCTGTATATTGTATACAACTTCATTTCTTCGATTCCAGATGTATTAATAATACTATGATTGGTTCCTGCTGGTATTACTACTGCAAAGTCGTTTGCCAAATCAAATTCCTGTCCGTCTAATATTGCTTTGCCTGCCCCTGTTTCAATCCTTATAAACTGATCTACGTTATCGTGCACTTCCATGCCAATTTCTTCGTTGGGTTGCAAACACATAACCACAAGCTGACTATGCTTGGATGTTACTAATACTTTTCTAAAGTATGAATTATTTAAGGTTTCCTCTTGAATGTTTTTTACGAAAAAGCTCATTTTATATCCTCCTATACAAATTTTTACTACTCTTTTTGCGAACCGGTATATTCTTTGTTATTAACAAAGAATGTTACCTCTTTAATATCTTCAAACTGCAAAACCGTTTGAGTAAGTTGTGCCATAATTCTTGGATCGTCACAGGTTCCTCCCGATAACATAGTACCTGTCAAGTATACAGACGCCTTGTTCTTTGATATCTCTACTTTGTCTACAACTATGTTTGATTGATACAAGGAATTATAAAGTCCTCCTTTTCCTACGTACTGATCTTTTGGTTCAAATAGTAATGATAGTACTGCCGCTACCAAATCTTTTGTTTCTCTATTTGGGTTAGCTAGTTCCACGGGTTGAGCTATAACACTATCTCCACATCCTATTGTTTTGCTTACACCTCTTTGGTTTTCAAGGTCTATAAAATATACGTTTATGGTTTCTTTAGACCCCGTCTCATCGTTTATCTCAGACTCATCATCTTTTTTATTGTCATTTTGTGTAGTTTGATCAATTTTATTTTCGTCCGGCTGATTGTTTTTTATAAGTCCATAAGCCATGATTCCGGCTATTCCCAGTACCACTACTAGCAAAGATAAAACAATAACTATATTCTTTTTATTTGGTTTAAGTGAAGTTTGTTCCATATAAAAATTATACTATAAGTGCGGTTAAATTGATGGCACGAAGT
>CAYRWK010000041.1:0-5447 GCA_964427965.1 uncultured Candidatus Saccharibacteria bacterium
ACAAATTATATACTTCTACCGAAGTAGCAGAAATCCTAGGAGTTAGTTTAAGATCCGTATATAGATATTTGGACGAAGGTAAGTTAGATGCCGAAGTCAAGACCGCAACAGGTAGACATAGATTCACAAAACAAAACATTATAGACTTTTTATATCCAAATGGTGAAAAACCACAAGATAGAGTAGTAAAAGAAGTTAAAGAACCAAAACAAGAGTTTGAACAAGGTGCTTCTGAACCAATTAGACCTGTTACAGTTAAACCTGTTGAGAAAGTGATTGTTGAGGAAGCTGAAGTTAAAAAACCCGTTGCCAAAACCGAAGAGGTTGTGAAAGAGGAAGAGCCGATAGATTGGTTAGAGAAATTTAGAGCCGCGGCAAGAAAGTATAGGGAAGAGGAGGAACAAAAGGAAGTAGTAAAGGAGCCTGTTAAACCAGCGAGAGCTGTTGAGAGAGAAGAAACCATCTCTACGATGGGAACTCCTACACAATCTCAAGTTGTTGAAGAAGTAAGAGAGTCGGAAGAAAGCAATGTTTACTACTATAGAAGTTTAACCGGTGGGCTAAAAGATATTGCCCAAAATATTGACAAAAGTTCGAGAAAAGCCTCCGTTGACTACGCTTTTACAATGAACGCCGGACTTTCCTTACATAAACCTATTAGACCCTTTTCTATCTTGCATGTTTATGTAAGACCGGAGGATAGGGAATTTTTTGAGAGAATGCTTCACCTGGTTCCTTCTGAGGAAAGTAACGCTCAGTTGTGTTTGTTAACAACAGGCAATAAGAGCATTTTGATCAACAAAAAGGAAATGCACGGATTATACGTGGTTTCCGATGTCCAACTAAAAAAGGACTTGCTGGAAAAAGGTGAGGAAGATTTAGCTAAAGAATTTGAAACTTTACTAAATTCGCTCTAAAACTTAAAGCTACTCGTAGTCTTTCAAAGAGTTGTCCTGTCTGATACAATATTCCCATGCGTATTCTAATGGTTGCCGCAGAGTCTGCTCCATTTGCTGCCGTTGGCGGCTTTTCCTCAGTTATTGGTTATTTATCAAAAGCATTGGCAAAAAGAGGTAACGAGGTTGCCGTCTTTATGCCTAAATTTGGGTTTATTGACGAAGAGAAATACAAGATAAAAACCATATACGAAGGTTTAAAAGTTCCTACTGACGACGAAAGTAATCCCTATTTGATTTGTAACGTGAAAATGAGTAGGGAAGTGAACGGTGTAACAACATACTTTTTGGAAAATCAGGAATACTATGAAAAAAGAGCCAACGTCTATGGGTACAGCGATGATCCAACCAGATGGGTATTGTTGTCACGAGGCGTTATTGAGTTTATTAAAACAGGGATATTTGTACCTGATGTTATCCATGCCAATGACTGGCACACCGGAGCGGTAGCTGACTATATGAAGTCAACCTACGCTAAAGATCCTGTAATATCCCAAATTTCAACCGTTTTTACAATTCATAATTTGCAATTCCAAGGCATGTTTGACCACAAAAATATTACTGAGCTTGATTTTGATGACGGAAAGTCGTCAATCGTATCTTTTTTTGACCCAAGACTTAATAAGCAAAACTTTATGAGACGGGGAATACTATTTAGTGACGCGGTCAACACTGTCTCAAAGACCTATTCCCGAGAAATACTAACTCCTGAATTTGGTGAAAGACTTGATAGACTGCTGTTAGAGGTTAAATGGAAGCTTTTTGGTATTGTAAATGGGTTGGATTATGAAGAATTTAATCCTGCAACCGATAAGTTGATTGAGAAAAATTATGATATTAAGTCCTTAGCAGATCGAGCTGAGAATAAAGTCGCAGTACAGAAGGAATACGACCTGCCTGTCAAAGCCGATACCTTACTGCTAGGTTTTGTTGGAAGATTAGACAAACAAAAAGGCGTGGATCTTATAGTCAACACTTTATACCATGTCATGAAAGATTATGACGTGCAGTTTATTCAGGTGGGTGGTGGTGATGGTGAATTGACACAAATGCTTTACAGATTAAAAGAAGCTTTTCCAAAAAAAGTGGGCATTCATCCTTATCCAAATTTTACACTCCCTAGATTGCTGTTTTCGGGTTGTGATGTAATTTTGTACCCCTCTAGATTTGAGCCATGTGGAGTTGTCCAAATTGAGGCTATGAGGTATGGTTCTGCTCCTCTTGTGAGAAAAGTAGGCGGGTTGTCTGATACGGTAGAGGAGTTTGACTCTATTACCTGCAAGGGTACCGGTTTTGTTTTTGAGGATTTTGATGAGTTTTCATTGTTTGGTCAGGTTGTCAGGGCAAAGGAGCTATTTGCTAATAAACCTGTTTGGCGCAAGCTTGTAGTAAATGGCATGAAGGCTGACTTTAGCTGGGAGTATAGCGCAAAAGAATACGAAAGGTTGTATGAAAGAGCAGTGTCATTTAAGAACAAAAAACCTCAGAATCTTAAGGCCATAGAGGGAATTCTGGATTGACAATACTATAAGTCTTTGGTATACTTTTCCCAGTTTTGAAACACGTACAACCTAGGTTGTGGGAGGTTCAAGCTTTCTTATTCTGCGGGCAGGAGAATAGGAAACGAACCTCTCGCAACTTGGGTTGTATTTTTTTGTGCCCTTTTTTTCAAAAAGAATGTTATAATTTACGCTGTGAAAGTAGCTTTATTACTTCATTTGTACCAGCCTGTATACCAGGACAAGGCAGTTTTTACGGAAGTTTACACTTCCTGCTACCTTCCATTACTAAAATTCATAAAAAACAAGCGCGACTTTAATGTGACGTTAAACGTTTCGTTAAGTCTGTTACAGCAAATGGATATGTATGGGTACACTTCGTGGGTTGAAAGTCTTAAGGAGCTTGTTACGCAGGACAAGGTTGAATTGACCGGCAGTGCTGCCTATCACCCTCTTCTTACTAAGCTGTCTGAGGATTACATGAACAAACAAATTGTTCTAAACGAGTATGGGGTTGGTTACTACTTGGGTAGAAGATCCGGGTTTGAGGGAGAACCTGCAATTCTTATTAAGGACCTAAACGGCTTTTTTCCTCCCGAGCTTGCGGTTAGCCCCGCTGTATTAAAGACCGTAAACGAGCTTAACTATAAATGGATGGTGGTGGATGAGTGTGCTATTTCGGGGGAAGGTTTGGCAAGTGGAGTATACGAGATAGATGGTATAGAGACAAAAATTGTTGCCAGAAACACAGCTCTTAGTAACGCAATCTCTTTTAAGCGTGACAGCAATGTAACTGATATTGTAAACATGCTTGAGGCTAACTTAATGGATCAAAAGCACAATGTTATAGCCATTGATGGGGAAGTGTTTGGGCATCATTTTAAAGACGGGATGTACTTTTTGGAAACTTTTGTAGAAGCTGTTATGGCAAGAGGTGGGAATTTTATTAAAATTAGCCCCTTGGTGGAAAATTCCGTTATTAACAAAATCGAAAGTATCAAGGAGTCCACTTGGGCTTTGACTAACGCTTCTTCTGAAATTTATCCGTTGTGGCAAAAAAACGGTAACTTACTTCAAAAAGCTCAATGGGATTTGTTTAAGGTGGTAAACGAGGAGATTGTTTTGGAAGATATCGCTTCTATGGATATGAGTTTGTCAACAGCTCCTGTTTGGAGCACTAGTGACATAAACGCCGTGGAGGACCCTGTGTTAAGAAATAACATGTTAAAGCATATTAGTATTCTTCAAAGTCAAAATTCAGATCAGTTTTGGTGGGCGTCCGGGGAGACTTTGCCTAACGACGTAGTTTTATCCAGCACACTAATGGTTAGGAACAGTCTAGAAATATACTCCAATATCATACAATATATTACTGAGGATACTCTAAAGGAGAAACTACAGGAAAAAATTAAAGATGTTGAAAGTTGTTTATAAATAATATGAAAATAGCATTATTACTCCATTTTTATCAACCATACAACCAGCAAGAGGATATTTTGGCAAGGATTGTTAATGAGAGTTATTTGCCTTTGACGGAAGGTCTGCTTGTTCGACCAAGAGCTAAACTAACGGTAAATATAACATCCTCTTTGGTGGAATTGTTATTAAATACCGGTCATTCAAGGGTGGTTGAAAATATAAAAACACTCGCGCAGAGAGGTCAAATAGAACTTACGGGAAGTGCAAAATATCACGCTTTTTTGCCCTTGCTTCCGGAAACCGAAGCGATAAGGCAGATTGAACAAAATCAGGAGGCGAACGAGAAGATATTTGGACCTGCTTGTTGTAATAAGGTGGGGTTTTTTACACCTGAGATGGCAGTATCTAATGAGATATTGAGTATTGTTGCTAAGGAAGGCTACACTTGGATGTCGGTTCCTCGGGTGGCATTTATAGGCGGGGTGCCTTCGGCACAAAAAATATATGAAGATGAAAAGACGGGGGTTAAGCTGTTTTTTAGAAACAAGCGGGTAAGTTCCTTGATATTGTCCGGTGTTTGTCGAAGTGCGGAGGATTTAATTAAGGAAACTCGGGATATTCATGATGACATATACTGGTTTACCGTGATGGATGCTGAAACATTTGGTCACCATCGAATAGGGCATGAGAAGTTCTTGTTTGAGATTATGGATAATGCGTTTTTTGAACCTGTGACGGTGAGCGATTTACTTAGCGGTTCTTTGGAAGTAGTAAGAACAAGCATTCGACCTAGTACGTGGACCAATGAGGAGCAGGATTTTTGGCTAGATAGAGAAAAAACCCAGTTTTCATCAGCGAAATCTTTTATATTGTGGAAGGATCCTGAAAACCCCATTCATGCCTTGCAGTGGGAGTTAACAAATTATGCAATTAATGAAGTAAACTCCGCACCAAAAGGTATGCCAAACTATGAAGAAGCAAGGGAGCTTTTGGATAAGGCGATATCATCCGATCAATTTTGGTGGGCATCCGCCAAGCCTTGGTGGAGCCTTGAAATGATAGAGCAGGGGGCCTATCAGTTAAAACAAGTCCTTATCACTCTTAATAGGAGTTTACAAGGTGTGGAAAAGGCTGAAAACTTATACCGAAAAATATTGGATCAAGCATTTGTTTGGCAAAGAACGGGGTATATTAGAAAAAAACATTTGGAAAACTCATCAACCTACATGAAAACCCCCTTTAAAGATCGAACTCCGGCAGAGTGGCATAATCAGCTTATTTTAGAATTTGAAGATGAGATGAACAAGGCCGCTGAAAACAAGGATTTTGAAAAGGCAATTAAATGGCGCGATGCACT
This sequence comes from uncultured Candidatus Saccharibacteria bacterium, assembly GCA_964427965.1. GTDB lineage: Bacteria > Patescibacteriota > WWE3 > UBA101185 > UBA10185 > CAYRWK01. The sequence goes on from CAYRWK010000041.1 coordinate 5,232, forward strand.
AATTAAAATAAAAAATGGAACAGACATATACGATGTTTTGCATGTGGTAGACGAACTATGGTCAGCACGAAATATTCCCCAGCTTAAGCCTTACCTGCAGCATAAGGAGGGGGAGATCTCTGACTTTGCAAAAGGGTTTTTGAAGCCTCTGTAACGTGTTATCATAATCTTATGAAAGTACTTCTTACTGCCTCGGAAGTGGCTCCAATAATAAAA
>CAYRWK010000041.1:5547-6770 GCA_964427965.1 uncultured Candidatus Saccharibacteria bacterium
TTTTTTGATAAAGCGGTTGTTGAGTTTATTAAATCCGAATTTAGTACTTACGATCTGATTCATTGCAACGATTGGCACACCGGGCTAATAACCCATTTACTGCAGGATGAATTCAATAAGGATCGTCCCAAAACCCTTTTTACTATTCATAACTTGCTATACCAGGGAATAGGGGATATGCGGCTTGTTAGAAAAGTAGGTATTGTACCCGGAACCCACCCAATCATTGACTGGGATACCCAAGATGGTGATATTAACTTAATGCTTGAGGGTATAACCTCAAGTGACTTTATTAGCACTGTATCACCATCGTATGCTAATGAGATTTTAACCCACGATTTTGCTGGTGAGTTTGCTGAAATTTTGCAAACACGCGCCGGTAGATTAACCGGGATTCTTAACGGGCTTGATTATAGCCAATTCCCAAGAAACTATGACGTTTCAAACTGGAAGGATAGAAAGATGGAAGCTAAGGCTGACTTGCGTAAGAAACTTGGATTAAATTCCCCAAAACACGATACCCCGTTATTTGCTTTCATATCAAGATTAGATCCAAATCAAAAGGGATTAACTTTACTATTAAACGTAATTCCGGAGATTGTTAAAAAGGGAGGTCAGTTTGTACTACTTGGAACCGGCGAAAAATATTGGGAAGATCGCCTAAAAGCCCTTGAAAATGAGTATAAAGGTGAGGTGTCTGTTAATGTTGCCTTTGATAACGCTCTTGCTCGGGAAATATACTCTTCTTCAAACTACCAAATAGTTCCTTCCAAGTACGAACCTTGCGGGCTAATTCAGATGATTGCAATGTGGTATGGGTCGTTACCGCTTGTGAGTAATGTCGGCGGACTAAGGGATTCAGTAAAACATGGGGTAACGGGATTTGTTTTTGATGACTATTCCACTGAAGGTTTGTTGACATGTATAAACAGCGCTTTTAAGGTATATGGTAATAAAGATTACGAGATGGCAGTAATTAACGCCATGACTACTGATTACAGTTGGGAAAAAAGCGCACGTGAGTACAAAAGTTTATATGAAAGGATAGTAGATTTATAACATGAGTACATTTATTTTTGATGAACTTACAGGTTTACCGACACTTCTGGCAACTGGTAGGGCAAAGCGACCTGATCAAACACATGCAGTTGACATCACAAACCTTCCTGTTAGCAGTATATCCTCAGTAATTGCTGAATCTGATTTAAAGGCTAACGAGTTGC
>CAYRWK010000042.1:0-6688 GCA_964427965.1 uncultured Candidatus Saccharibacteria bacterium
CCATTTCCATCGGCGCTAAGGGAACCTTTGAGCTCCTGCGTTACCTTTTAGCAGGATACCGCCCCAGTAAAACTGCCTGCCAGACATTGTCCTCTTCGCAGGTAATGCGAAACAGTTAGGCTTGCAGAGTTAACAGAGAGGTGTTTCATTGACGTTTGGGTTTAAAGCCAAACTCCCTCCTACACTACACAATTAACGCCACTTACCAATGCCAAGCTGCAGTGAAGCTCCACGGGGTCTTTTTGTCCAACAACGAGTAACCGGCATCTTCACCGGTAGTTTTATTTCACCGAGTTCATGGTTAAGAGAGTGCTCAAGTCGTTATGCTTTTCGTGCGGGTCGTAACTTACACGACAAGGGATTACGCTACCATAGAACAGTTCTTTTTTGTTGCAACCACAATATAAACTATTGTGGAGGTCTAAACATTTCTGCTAGACACTGCATATCGCTATGCAGATCGGACTATATCATTCCGTTAATCAACGGACCTGGCGTATAGTCTCTGAGGATTCTTCAAAAACGTCTGCGATAGAGTATTTTCTTTTTCTACCTTTTCCTTCGTTAAGTTTTTCTCTTACTAACATAATTCTATATAAGGAATCGTTGTTTAGTGGCCTTTTAATAGCCAAATAACAGATTTCCTTAAATAATTGATAGTTTTTTCGCTTTGTAGGCGAAAGAAAGTCAAACTGATCAAAGAAAGGTATTACTTTATCAACAATATCCTCCGGCTTTGTAACATCGTAAGAATATATTCCATCACATTTTCGAGTTTTGATTATCCCACAGCCTAACGTCTTTTTTAAGATATCCAAAACACTAATATCTTTTTGAGAAACGTTGAAACTGAGAACAACCTGCCACCCGATTTTGTAATCATTCTTACGCCTAAGTGAGACATTAAAACTGCCCTCACCATCGACAAAACCTGCGAGATAATGTCCGACATTTCGAAGTCTTTCCTGCTGATTGTCCGCACTTGATACATTTTCACTAAACATACCCGAATGATATCCGAATATTTATAGTAGTACAAGATACTTTTCTCTACTGTTAGTAGACACCGCTGTTAAGCGGACGGAGTTTCCAGCATATAGCCAAGTTTTGCACTTACCATCGCATAAATGATAAATGGAAGGGTTTCCACCTTCGTAACTACAACTGTATTTATAGTTACTGCTGCCGTTCACCCGAGCTTATACCGAAAGCTAACCACTCAAGGTGGATCACCTCCAGCTTTAACTTACGGGCACTGGGCAAGCATCGGCCCTTATACCTCCTCTTGCGAGTTGAGCAAAGACCTGTGTTTTTGTTAAACAGTCGCTTGAGCCATTTCTGTGCCCCCTGCCTTGCGACAGGGCATCCTTTTCCCTAAGTTACGGATGTAATTTGCCTAGTTCCTCAACCATGATTTTCCCGTTCACCTTGGTATTCTCTACCCATCTACCTGTGTCGGATTACGGTACGAGTACTGTATGATCTCCCTAGAAGATTTTCTTGGAAGCAAAAGTCAGCTAGATTTCTGCCTTGCGGCAAATTACCCTAAGCTTGTATAAACGCCTGTGCGGATTTTCCTACACAGACTGACTCGCTTTTGGGGCCCAAATCCATAATGGGCCTAGCCTATCACGCTCCGTCCCTCCATTGGTCAAACGATCATACAGCAGTGCAGGAATATTAACCTGCTATCCATCGGCTACGCCTTTCGGCCTGACCTTAGGGTCGACTAACCCTCCGTTGACTGCCATAGCGGAGGAACCCTTAGACTTTTGGTGGGGTGGGTTTTCACCACCCTTTCGTTACTCAATCTAGCATTCTCTCTTGATGACGCTCCAGCATGCCTCACGACACACCTTCACAGCAGACATCAATGCTCCCCTACCATTCAACCTGCAAAATGCAGGCAAATCCACGGCTTCGGTTCTTTGCTTCAGCCCCGTTAAATCGTCGGCGCAAAATCGTTAAACTAGTGAGCTGTTACGCTTTCTTTAAAGGATGGCTGCTTCTGAGCCAACCTCCTAGCTGTCTAAACAATTTCACTTCCTTGCCCACTAAGCAAAGATTAGGGACCTTATCCGGTGGTCTGGGTTGTTTCCCTCTTGTACCACGAGATTGCCCCGCAGTACTGACTCCCAACAAACAGCTTTGCGCATTCGGAGTTTGGTATAGGTGGGTACACTTGCGCGCCCCAACCCATTTCAGTATCTCTACCTCGCAAAGCCTACACTGTTGAGGCTATACCTAAATATATTTCGGGGAGAGCCAGCTATCGCCAAGTTCGATTGACGTTTCATCCCTAACCACAGGTCATCCGAGCGCTTTTCAACGCACACCGGTTCGGTCCTCCATTCGCATTTCGGCGAACTTCAACCTGCCCATGGTTAGCTCACATGGCTTCTGGTCTGAGTGCTACGTACTTGTTGCCCTTTTAAGACTTGGTTTCCCTTCGCCTCCGCCACTTAGTGGCTTAAGCTTGCACGTAGCAATAACTCGCTAGATCATTCTTCAATAGGCACGGCATCACCCGGCGCGAGGCCAGGCTTTACCAGCTTGTCTGTATACGGTTTCAGTATCTATTTCACTCCCCTACACGGGGTTCTTTTCACCATTCCCTCACGGTACTTGTTCACTATCGGTGTCTTTGCGTATTTAGCCTTACCAGTAGGTCCTGGTTTCTTCACACAGGGTTATACGTGCCCCATGCTACTTTGGATAAACCCAAGAAGGTATTTTTGTTTCGAATACGAGGCTATTACTCTCTACGGCCTAACTTTCCAGTTATGTTCTTCTACAAAAATACTTTTTTACTTCTTCCGGCCTGTTACATCCGGCGCAGGCTTTCCTAAACCCCCAATATTAACTAGAAGACAGAACACTAAAAGTGCTCAGTCTCCAGGTTAATCTTGAGTTTGGGCTATTTCCCTTTCGCTCGCCGCTACTAAGGAAATGACAAATTCTGTTTTTATTCCTTCCAGCTACTAAGTTGTTTCAGTTCGCTGAGTACCCGTCAAATCACCTATGTTCGCACAAGGCGAATTTCAGTGATAGACAACTTCGTATTACTACGAGTTAGGTTTCCCCATTCGGACATCCCCGGTTAATATCGCTTTTTGGCAGCTCACCGAGGCTTAACGCAGCCTAATACGTCCTTCATCGGCACAAAGACCCAAGGCATCCACCATATACATTAATTATCTTTTTTATTGGTTGAGTATTACTCTCATTTTATTCAATGAATAAATTGTTGTTGGTTTTGCCTAGATTAAATAAATTAACCTAAGCTAACCTTCGAGATTTCATATTCAGTTTACAAAGTGCGAGCTTGGTGGACCCTAGGAGACTCGAACTCCTCACCCCAGCGATGCAAACGCTGTGCTCTACCAGATGAGCTAAGGGCCCTAAGGATCCGTAAAAACATCAACACGGATAGGGCGACAGGCGAACCTAACCATTGTATAATGCGCTACTAGATTTTTGTAATTTTGGGAAATCAGAGCTTCGTAAAAGAAGGGTGACTTTCCATTCCGTGGGAGTAAGTTAACACTCCAAAAACAAGATGTCAATAGAAAACAATAACAAAATAGAAGAAGCAAAAAACTTTGCAATTCAGGTTCATACAGGACACAAGAGAAAGAGTGGCGAAGATTATTATGTTCATACTTTTAGAGTGTATGAAAAGCTTAAAGAAATAGGTATTGAAGAGGAAAGTACTTTGGTTGCGGCAATTCTCCATCAGACTTTAGATTTTTCTGACACATTGACGAATGAGCTAGAAAAGCGCTTTGGTAGTGAGGTTTTGGGCATTATTCAAAACTATAAAAAACTTTCAGATATGCAAATAGAGCACGAGAGCCCCATGAATCTTAATGAAAAATATATTATGCAGGCAATCATTAACATGGCGGAAGATATGAGAACGATTGTGATTAGACTGGCAGATAAAATCGACAATTTGGAGACATCTTTGGTTCTTTCTAAAGAAAAACGTGAGTTAGCCGCTAAAAAAGCTTTGATGCTATATTCCCCACTGGCAAGAATCATAGGGGTGAGAAAGTTAGCAACACAGCTTGAGAACAATGCGTTTAAAATATTAGATCCGGGGGAATATGCTAAGTTAGAAAAAATCATGGAGAAAAAAACGTATCATCTACGAAAAGCTATTAAAGATACGGAATCTTCCGTCAGTCAGATTCTAAAAGATCAGCGTATTGAGGCAAAGTTCCAAAGCAGAATTAAGCATCTGTATGGTATTTTTCGTAAGGGTAAGTTTTTAAATACTATCGGAAAAAATCCCGGTGGAAACTACGAAGACATATACGATACAGGCGCTCTAAGAATAATTGTCAACAAAATCGATGAGTGTTATACGGTAGAAAATATTTTAAAAGAGTTAATGGAACATATTCCGTCTGAACGTGATGATTACATAAAAATTCCAAGGGAGTCCGGATATCAATCTATACATAATACCTTTAAGGTTACTAAGGATATTTGTATTGAAGTGCAGATTAGAACGCATGACATGCACGAAAACAGTGAGTATGGGCCGGCTTCACATTTGCTATACAAAGTGTCGGATAAAGACGCCAAATCTTCGGCTGCTCATAAATTTAAAAAATATTTAACAAAAAACCCTAATTGGTTTAAGGATCTGCAGTTTATTAATATGGCTCAAGATCCGGAGGCTGGGTTTAAACCTACTACACCTTTTAGCAAAAACGTGTACGCCTTTACACCAAAAGGTGACATTATTGAGCTTCCAAAAGGCTCAAATATTATTGATTTTGCTTACGCTTTGCATACTGATCTTGGAAATGCGTGTATTGGGGGTTTTATAAATGGTCAGCTGGTTAAACTTACTTATGAAATTATGGATGGTGATAGAGTGGAAATTAAATCGTTTAAGGGTAAAACTAAACCTAGCAAGGATTGGTTGGAAATAGTGAAAACCCCAAGGGCGAGGATGGAAATTAAAAAAGCACTTAAGATGTAGTGTGAGTTAGTAGAGTTATTAGTAGTGTTAGGGGTATTGCAGGGTAAAAACAAGCTTGTATAATGTACGAGTCTAAGTTGAAAATTTAATTGTTTATGATGATTTTATTCGGGGGTGATTAGCTCAGTTGGTTAGAGCGCTTCTCTGATAAGGAAGAGGTCCCAGGTTCGATTCCTGGATCACCCACCAGCACTTACTATTTAAACCTATCGTTTTCTTCTAAATCCTTACATCTATCTATCACATATTGTCTCGATTTTGATGAAGAAACGAGATGATCATAAGCTTTGCTGAATTTAGTCATCTGTTCAGCATCTGAACCATAAAAAATGGTTTTCACTCCACCCATAAAAGCATCTATATGCTTTCTTCGTATAACTATTAAAGTCAAAGAGACTCGCAATCTCAGGGCTACTTTTTTGCCATTCAGAAATTGTGTAAGCTAATTGCTCTTCGGCATATCTATAATCATATTCCGTAAGCAGTCTGGCAGCTAAAACAGATGCTGGATCATAATCACTCTTGGAAAACCTTTCTGTATGAAACAAAACATCGTTCATAATATCTGATTGGTCAAGCATTGCCTCAGTATGTTTGAAACTCTCTCCCGAAAGGGAACGTTGTATTTCCCAGAAATCCTTACTTTTTTCACTGGGTAGTAATTTTTTTACACCATCAAAGAAACATCCGTTAGATTCTTTTAATGAGATCTGCAAAGTTTCCTGCACACGAGTTTTTCGCACTTCGTGAAAAAAAGATTTAAAGATTTTCTCATTTTCGTAAGGATCCTCTTTAGAAACACTATCTCCTATCTTACCCACCAGCTCTGATATATCGTTTCTCATAGTATATTCTTCATTAAAAAAAGGGGAGTCATAGAGAAAGTATAACACTTGAAAAAATCTAAATAAGATTATATTTTTGAGGATTAAAGTCCAAGAAACTTAGCAACAACAGGATCCATATCGGTAGTAAAGTAATTTGTAAGATCAGAGGGATTAACCCACTTCATCTCTTTTATTTCATGTACGGCTTGGATAACAACAACTTTAGGTGAGGCTAGTTCACATTCGTAATAGTTTAAATGGACATAAGGTAGGGGGTAAACGCGTTCGGAGATTTTTTTACCAAGTTTTATTAAAAAACCTGTTTCGGCTCTAACTTCTCTTGTTAAGGCTTCTTCATGGGATTCGTTGTCGCCAACAGCCCCACCGGGAAAAACCCAGGTCAGCTTTTGGTCATTTACTGCTTTTTCTACGTGTAGTCTATTAACAATCAAAACCTTACCGGTCTTGTTTTTAAGAATACACAAAGCAACTTCTAATGGTTTTGTTTCATCAGACATAATTTATAGAATTGCAAACATATAAAACTTGAGAATCTTTCTCTCAAGAAGCAGAAGGCAAAAAGAATGCTCGTTTGTGGATTTGAAGCTTATCCACTAACTCACCCAAAACTTATCGTGAGTGACAAGTTTTTAATAATACTGTGTTTTTTGGGTTTGTATTACACAGTATGTATCCTATCTTTCAATGAGCTTTCTGTTGCGCTAGGCAAAGTCAAGATTTCATTGATCAAAGATACGAGTTTTTCTCCCTAGAAAGGAGGTGATCCAGCCCCAGATTCCCCTAGGGCTACCTTGTTCGCTTAATTCCATTATTACTAATGGTGCTGACTATATCTTCTTCCTAA
>CAYRWK010000043.1:0-6661 GCA_964427965.1 uncultured Candidatus Saccharibacteria bacterium
CCTCCGTCATAGCCTAAAGCCCAAATTCCTACACCTTTAAGCTTGTTAGATTTTATCAGCTCATATTTAACCTGCAATGATTTTTCATTGTCAAAATAAACTTCGCGAGTAGAGTCAGTCGAAGGACTAACATATGTAAAATAGGGAGTTTGAGCAGGATCATCCCAGTTAATAATTGGGTTTAATTCCAAAATAGTATCCATTATACCCTCATAAGTTTGAGATTCTGAAAAACCTGTCTCATCACTACCGGGAATTCTTTCTGCCGATGGCTTGTTCTCTGTAACTACCCAATTATACCCATAGTAGGGGACTCCTAAAATTAATTTATCAGCCGGAGCGTTGGCCAAATAGTCTTTGATGGTTGTTAAAATATCGTATTCCCACTTATCGCCTGCTCCTCCTATTGGGGCAACAGGTCCCGCATTATCTGAGTTTGGTTGATGAAAATCATAAGCCATGATAAAAACTGCATCTGACACCTTTGCAAGATCTGCAATTTTTGTAACTCTTGGTTTAACCATTGAATCAGCAAAGGTAGAAACAACAACATAAGAATCCCCATATCTTTTATCCAATCTCTTGTTCAAAAATTCCACAAATTTTGTGTATTTATCGGCGTATGTATCGTCTACAAACTCCACATACTCAAAGTTTAAATTAACATCTTTAATCTTTTTGCTATCCAACTCCTTAATTAGGTTATTAGCAAATGTATTCCAGCAAGATTCACAAGATAAAAACTTATCTGAAACCTCATCTGTATGCGAAATAACTGTTAAAGATACCCTCACGTTAAATCTTTTTGCAGTAGTAATAAGTTTGTCTAAGTTGTCGTTGTTTTTCCAGTTATCGTATCCGGGATCGACATTACCCTCTTCGTCCTTTGTTCTAAAAGAACCGTCGCTATTTATATTAAGTCCAAAATATGCAATGTCTGTAAGTTTATCCAGTTGAAAAAACTTTATCTTTTCTAAGCTCCAATAAGGTAAAAAACCGTATACTGAGTAATTGGGTTTTTCATGGGGGAGCAAGTAGGAAAACACACTAAAAGAACTACTAAAAGGGGACACAAAGTTTTTGGTGTCTACTTGTTTGCTTAAATAGCTTGAGGTTAAAGCAAAAAAAACACAAAGTATAAGCAAAATGGCAGTGACCCACGTCTCCTTTTTCATTGAGTCATTGTATCGTAAATTAAAGTGGATTCCTAATGCTAAAATTGTCACAGATGCTAAAAAAGAACAAACTTAAAATATTAATAATTGTTGGGCTTATAGGTAGTTTACTTATTTTTGTGGCCATTCGTGTTGTTGTAAATCTAAAATCTTCAAATCGTCTTTCCTCGTCTGTAACTGTCTTTGACTTGGAAAATATTATTCATCCCAAAGCCACGAAGGAATGCCAAACTACTGGATCAATACACTATTTTTATTATTCAAACCCAACCGGAGAAGATTTAAAGAACAATAAATTTGGAATATATATTTATGCTGAGAATAAAGACTTCTTCGAGCTTGCCCAGAACTTAGTTAATTCTAAAGGTGGAGACTGGGGATACGTGCTGATACCTTTTAACGTTAAAGATCGTGATAGTTCAAAATGGGGAAGAGTGTTTGATCAGTTATATCAAAAGCATTTGATTCCCGTTGTTCAATTATGGGATTTGGACGTTGCTAACTATAAAGAAGACACTAAAGGGGCGGCGGAGTTTTTGAACGAATTTGTGTGGCCAATAAGACAGCGATATATCAGTGTTTACAACGAGCCAAATGATGCAAAATTTTGGAAAGGAAAAGTGGATCCCGCTGAATACGCCAGAATTTTAAAGTTTACTATGGCGGCTTTTAGAGATGAAAGTTTGGATTTTTTTATGCTAAACGGGGCTTTAAACGCCAGTGCCTCTGACTTTGGTGACACTATGGATTCGGATAAATTTATGACCCTAATGAATCAAGAAATCCCCGGGATTTTTAACGATCTTGATGGCTGGGCAACCCATTCATACCCTCAACCAAACTTTAGCGGGAGTGTTAGCGCCACAGGAAGATGGAGCATAAAAGCTTACGATTACGAACTTAACCTGTTACGTGACCAATTTGATATTCAAAAAGATTTACCCGTGTTTATTACGGAAACAGGTTGGGCGCATGCTGAGGGTGAAAACTACAACTCATCTTACCTACCTGTAAAGACAGTTGGGGAGAGGTTTAAGCAGGCTTATGAGGACGTTTGGTTAAAAGATGATCGGGTTATGGCAGTAATGCCTTTTACGGTAAGGTACGACCCTCCCTTTGATCACTTTTCGTGGGTTAATGCCGATAATGTACCGTACGAGCACTACGATGTTGTAAAATCCATGAAGAAAGTAAAGGGTAACCCTGCTAAACTAGAGCTTGGGGACGAGGTTTCTTTGGGTTGTGAGGAGTTAAACAATACTAAAAAATGATTACATCAGAAACAACAAAAAAAATAGCCAGTAATACTGTTTACCAATTAATAGGCAAGTTGGTGAGTATGTCAGTGACCATATTGGTGACAGTAATTATCACTAGGGCGTATGGCCGTGAGGGGTATGGCGAGTTTAATATTATGCAAACCTTTCCCGCTCTATTTTTTATTATTGTGGATTTTGGGCTTAACGCCATTGCTACTCGTGAGCTCTCTACCGATTGGGCAAAAGCCAAACAATATCTTGCTAACATTCTTCTGTACCGAATTGTACTTTCTTTTATTGTTATGGCAATTTCAGGAATGCTTTTGGTGTTTTTCCCATACTCATCTTCTCTAAAACTTGGTATTTTGCTATCACTTTTTTTGATTTTGGTTCAATCTCTTTATGCTACAACTAATATAATTTTTCAAGTAAAACTCAGGTATGATTTTTCAACAATTGGATTGATATGCGGAAGTTTAATGATTCTCGCTTTAGTGCTTGTACTCTCATATTTTAAAGCAAGTGTTGTTTGGATAGCGTTTACATATGTATTAGGCGGGTTTTTGACCTTTGTGCTCAATTTACTTTTTATAAGGGGAAAACTTGGTGTACCAATTTCTCTTGGGTTTGATAAGTCTTTGTTTAAATTTTTGTTTTGGCAATCACTGCCGCTAGGTTTAATGTTTATTTTTAGTCAAATCAATTTTAAGATTGATTCGATTTTTGTATCAATTTTACCTTTACCAAAATGGCTTGGACTGTCAAATATTGAATCGGTTGGAGTTTATGGGCTTCCTTATAAAATTTTTGAAGTATCTTTGGTTATTCCTACGTTTTTTATGAACTCAGCCTACCCCGTTCTTGTTAAACATATGCTTGAGGGGAAGGAGCGTTTAAAAAGCACTTTTAACAGGGTTTTGGTCTTTCTTGCCTTTGGTGGCATTTTATTTGGCCTGATCGGGATTTTATTATCGCCTTTATTAATCAAGCTAATTGGGGGATCTGATTTTAGTGGCTCTGTTTTGGTATTGCAAATACTTCTCGGAGGGTTAGTGGTTTTTTATTCAACTCAGCCCATATCTTGGCTGATAGTAACCTTAGGTGGTCAAAAGTATTTGCCTGTTGTATATCTAATAAGTGCTGTCTTTAACGTTTTGGCTAATTTACTCATTATCCCAATTTATTCTTTTTATGGTTCAGCAGTAGTTACTATTGTATCCGAACTTATTATCTTAATTCTTCTTGCTTATTTTGCCCGTAAGGTTTGGAGGCAAAAATATGCATACCAAGCTTAGTTTGTTAAATGTCCTATTTTACCTATGTGTTTTTTCATTAAGTCTTAATCAATATTCTGCAATATTTAAATCGGGTGAGGTAAATGTTTATCTGTTTGACCTACTTATAGCTGTTTTTGTAGTTTACGGCATGTTGGTGTTTTTGATAAAAAAACAACTTACCTTTCCTAAAAGTTACATCTTTTTTATAGCCTTTACAGTTATTGCCGGTCTTTCCCTTGTGTCTAAGGTAGGTTTGTTGGAAGGTATTCAACTTGTTGCATCAGGAATGTATTTTGTAAGATGGGTTTTATATCTGCTTTCTGGGCTTGTGGTATTTAATATGGTTAAAAGCTCGTTTATTTCTACCCAAAAACTTTTTACGGTTTTTATTATTTCCGGTTTGTTCATTTCTTTAGCGGGGTTTGTTCAGCTAGTGCTTTTACCTGATTTTGAAACACTTGATCCGGTACTTGGCTGGGATCCACATAAAAACCGTTTAGCTTCCACTTTTTTTGATCCAAATTTTGTTGGAGCCTATTTAACTCTTTGTTTAGTTTTTGTAATTGAAAAGTTATCCGTTGTTATAAAAGCTAAAGATAGAAATAACTTTACACCTTTATTAATTAGTTCTTTTGTATTGATTACTGCGATCTTTTTAACCTTTTCTCGAAGTGCTTGGCTGATGCTTGCGGTAGTTGTTCTAATTTACGGTATCTTTAAGTATCGATTGTTGCTGGTCTTGGCTTTGATATTAGTTTTTTCAGCTTATTTTTTTGTACCTCGCGTACAAACGAGGTTGTCCGGAACTACCGATCCTGCCGATTCAGCAAGATTTAGGCTGGTATCATGGGGTAATACGTGGGAAATTGCCAAAGACAACCCTCTTTTAGGGGTGGGGTTTAATGTCTTTAGGTATGCTCAAAAAGATTATGGTTATCTAACCGTGGATACTTTTGAAAATCACTCTGGCGCGGGAGCGGACTCCAGTTTGCTTTTTATACTAGCTACTACAGGAGTGTTTGGTTTGGCTACTTTTATGATTGGATTTTGTAAAAACCCATCTTCTAACTTATTACCCCTAATCACCTGCGTTTCTCTGCTAGTGGATTCTCAGTTTATAAACTCACTGTTTTATCCGCAAATTTTATTTTTATGGTTGATAGTTTTGGGGATTTCTTCTAGCTACTCTTTACGTAAGTAACTTTAATAGTTTCAGTCTTTTTATTTCCTGCTTCATCAGTTGCTTCTACTTTGATTTCAACGTTACCTTCATTTACCCCTAACAACAATTCAAAAGTAAGATCGGGCTTTAAAATTGCTAATCTTCCATTAATCTTAATTGTTGCTTTACGGTCGACGTGGCCTTTTACTAAAATTCTTCCATCCAAGTTTTTTACAGTCTCGTTGTTTTTTGGAGAATCTATTTTTACTTCAGGAGCTTTATCGTCAAACTCAATATAAATATTCTCTGATTTTTCACTTTCTTTATTTTTAGAATTTACTGCTTTTGCATAAACAGTGTTTCTGCCTTTAATAAGTTTGACGTTGGTAAATGTAAAGTTGCCATTTTTATCTGTAACACTTGTTTGAGATAGCGGGCCGTTAACAAATAGGTTTATGGTCATGCCCGGTTCTGAAAAGCCGTTTAGGGTAACATTCTCTTCTTTTGTAGCTGAAATCGGGTTATTAAATGCTGGTGTCGCCGGAAAGATTTCAGTTTCGGGCTCTTCTTCACCGTAATGCTTTGAAACAAATCCAAATAGAGTGCCAATGGCTGGAGCAAAAAAGACCAAAGAGATAAAGATAACTGCAATAGTTACACATATAGCAATAAGGGTATTGCGAAGGCGTTGTTTTAACTCTCTTTCCGAAAGCCCCTGCAAGGTTCTTGGGTTAAAGTTTGCAGTAAATGACTTAACTGCTTTATTCATAGGTCTATTCTATATCTTTTTGGTCAAACGATCCAACGTATTTTTTTAAGAATGATAGAAACTCGTCTTTAAGGTCGTCTCTTTTTAATGCAAACTTGACGGTGGCTTTAAGAAATCTTATGGGATCTCCTGTTGTTAACCACTCACCCTCAATTGGTTGAGCGATTACGCTTTTACCTTTTTTTGCAAGACGATTTAAGATGTCAGCAATCCAAAGTTCCCCGTCTTTGCCTGTTGGGGTTTCCATTAATTCTTCTATTACATCGTGTGTAAAGATAAACCTTCCAAATTGAGCCATATTTGAAGGGTTTTTGCCCAGAGGCATTTTTTCAAGGTTTTCTTCAATTTCGTACTTATACTTACCATCTTTTTTGTATTTAACTGTTGCGTATCTATCAACTTCGCTGTCGGGTACTTCTTGGACGCCAAGTACCGCCGAAGGTTTGTATTTTTCGTAAACATCTATTAATTGTTTGGTAATAGGGGGATTGCCAAGAGTTAAATCGTCTCCAAACATGTATACAAAGGCCTCATCATCGTCTATTAAGTTTTTAGCCGCCATAAGAGGGGAGCCGTTACCGTAAGGCAAGTGTTTCTTTTGTCTCACATATACAAAATTTGCCATTTGAGGAATATCTCTTATCATTTCTAACCTTTCGATTTTACCGCTTTCCTCCAACATACTTTCAAGTTCCGAGTGGTTGTCAAAGTAGTCTTCCATGATACCAAGCCCTGCACGAGTTACTAAAATAATATCTTTTATTCCTGAATTAACTGCTTCTTCTACCAGGTAATGAATTATTGGTTTATCAATAATGGGTAACATTTCTTTTGGCTGATTTTTAGTCGCCGGAAGAAATCTTGTTCCGTAACCTGCGGCGGCAATTATTGCTTTTGTGATCTTTCTAGGTTCTTTTTTTAGTGTTTTTAAAGTCGTAACATGACTGTCTGTATTGCTTTGTTTTTTAATGTTAGACATAGGTACGTAATATTTTAACAGTATCGTTTTAAATAACAAC
>CAYRWK010000044.1:0-6362 GCA_964427965.1 uncultured Candidatus Saccharibacteria bacterium
TTTGAAGCCTTCATATTTACCATAAAAGTGTACTTGTTACCACCTTTTGATAAAGCTAAAGTTTTTTCAGTTACTATTGGTCTTATAAGTTTATTATTTAGTCTCATACTTTTTTTCCAAACTCTTTACCGCATCTTTTAAAAATAATACTTTCCTAGCATTCATTACCTCGTAGGCATTTAATGAATCGGCGTTAACAAAAGACACATTTTCAATGTTTCTAATACTTTTCATAACGTTTTCGTTTACTGACCCAAGAACAATAAGTGTTTTATAGCCAAGATCAAGTTTTTTAAGCATTTCACAGATGGTCTTGGTTTTTGGTGTCTTCAGTTCTAATTTATCCAAAACTTTCATTTTGTTTTCTGTTGTGGCAACCATAGACAAAGCAGATAATATCGCAAGTCTTTTAACTTGCTTTGGAAGCTTTAACGACCAATCTTTTGGTTTAGGTCCATGAGAAATACCACCATGTCGCCATATGGGGTTTCTGCTAGACCCAACTCTTGCTCTACCGGTACCTTTTTGTTTCCATGGTTTTATACCACCGCCCGATACTTCACCTCTGGTTTTGGTAGAAGATGTACCCTGTCTTTGGTTGTTTTGATAAACCCTAATATACTGCTTCAAAGCTTCCTCATTAGGTTCAATACCAAACACTTCTTTACTTAAAGACATTTGTTCTACGCTATTTCCTTTTATATCAAATACATCAATCTTGGTCATATAACTACTCTAAAACCTTTACTAAAACTTTAGAATTTCTGGCTCCGGGAACAGGTCCCGAGACCATAACTGCTTTATTATCCATATCAATCTTTACAATTCTGGAACCTTTTACCGTAACTTGATAGTTACCGTGTCTTCCGGCCATTTTTTTACCTCTTAAAACTCTACCGGGTGTTTGTCCACCAATGGATCCTGCCGATCTTTGCTTGTTTGACTGGCCTCTTGTTTCCTCACCAACACCTGAAAAATTCCATTTCTTCATAACACCGGTAAAACCTTTACCTTTGGAGGTTCCGGTAATTGCTATTCTTTTGTTTTCAAGTTCGGGAGTGATTTGGTCAGAGGTAGAAATTATGGTAACAGGAACAACTGAACCATTGTCCATAAAAATTTGAGTCATATTCAACTTTATTCCTTTTATTTTCTGTTCCATTGTAAACTATCATTAATTTAGGCAAGATTAAATATCCTTCAAACAATTTTAAGCCATCTTTATCGAGATACCAACACCTGCAGGAAGGCTAAGATGAGAAAGACTATCTATCGTTGAAGGAGTTGGGTTTAAAATATCCACAACTCTTTTGTGAGTTCTCAACTCAAACTGCTCTCTAGATCTTTTATCAATATGCGGCCCTCTAATAACTGTGAATCTTTCGATTCTTGTTGGAAGAGGTACGGGCCCAACAACTTTGGCGCCAGTTCTTATGGCAGTGTCAACAATTTTAGTACAGCTCAAATCCATTATTCTGCTGTCATAACCGTTAAGTTTTATTCTAATTTTGCTTTCTTTTGTTGACTTTGTCATTTTTTTTTCAATGGAAGTCCCCCAGCTTTGCTGGGGGACTTTCGATCTTTCTTAAGCAATAACTTTGGTTACAGCACCTGCTCCAACTGTATGTCCACCTTCTCTAATAGCAAATCTTAAACCTTCCTCCAATGCAACCGGAGTAATAAGTTTAACTTTGAATTGAGTGTTGTCGCCTGGCATAACCATTTCCACACCTTCACTAAGAGTAATTTCACCGGTAACATCTGTAGTTCTAAGATAGAACTGAGGTCTATATCCGGTAAAGAAGGGTTTTTGTCTTCCGCCCTCTTCTTTGGAAAGAATGTAGACGTTAGCTTCAAACTCTGTATGAGGTTTGACTGAACCGGTCTTGGCTAATACCTGACCTCTTTCAATCTGTTCTCTTTCAATACCTCTTAGCAAGATACCGACGTTATCACCGGCCTGAGCTTCCTGCATAGATTTCTTGAACATTTCAATGCCTGTAACAACAGTTTTCTTAGTATCTTTGATACCGACAATTTCAACTTCTTCGTTAATGTTTACTTTACCTCTTTCAATTCTTCCGGTAGCAACTGTACCTCTACCCATAATTGAAAAGACATCTTCAACGGGCATCAAGAATGGTTTATCCAAATCTCTAACGGGATCCGGAATGTAGCTATCAACAGCATCCATAAGGTCTTCAATAGCTTTAACAGCTTCTGCATCACCTTCTAATGCTTTGGTAGCTGAACCTTTGATAACGGGTACTTTTTCACCATCAAATCCATACTTGGTCAAAAGTTCTCTTACTTCAAGCTCAACAAGATCCAAGATTTCTTTATCTTGAACCATATCGCACTTGTTCATAAAGACAACAATTGATGGAACGTTAACCTGCTTTGCAAGCAAGATATGTTCTCTGGTCTGAGGCATTGGACCATCGGGAGCAGAAACAACAAGAATAGCACCGTCCATTTGAGCGGCACCGGTAATCATGTTTTTAATATAGTCAGCATGTCCCGGAGCATCAATATGAGCGTAATGTCTTTTTGTAGTCTCATACTCAACGTGAGTGATATTAATGGTAATACCTCTTTCACGTTCCTCTGGAGCTTTATCGATGGTGTCGTAAGCTCTATATTCGGCTTGTCCTTTTCCAGCCAAAACTTTAGTAATAGCTGCGGTTAATGTGGTTTTACCGTGGTCGACGTGACCAATAGTTCCAACATTAACGTGTGGTTTTGTTCTTTCAAATACTGCTGCCATAAAATTCCTTTCTGGCAGGCATTCTCTTTGTGAATGCCTAAATTTATACTTTCAGTTTACAAAATAATGACGGCATAAAACCGCAATTTACAAAGCTTTCGCATTTTAACACATCTTTTAGGTTTTATGAACACCTTTTTGGTGATATCCATCAAACTAAAACGATAGTGCCAACAGTTTAGTAGTTAAACAGATTTGTTAAAGAAAATCAAGGGTTTCTTGCCTTACTTACCGCCCTTTACTACAAGTTCGGCAACATTAGCCGGAACCTCGGCGTAATGGCTTGGCTCCATGGTAAAGCTTGCACGACCTTGAGTCATACCTCTTAACTCTGTAGCATAACCAAACATCTCAGCAAGGGGTACTTTTGCAGTAATCACTCTGGCGTTACCTCTGGACTCGCTACCTTCAATTTGACCTCTTTTACCGGATAAGTTACCAATAACATCGCCCATAAAATCTTCGGGGGTAACAACCTCAACTTTCATAATAGGTTCAAGTAAATATGGAATAGCTTTTCTTTGGCCTGATTTAAAAGCTTCGTGAGCGGCCATCTTAAATGCCATTTCAGAGGAGTCAACTTCATGGAATGATCCATCTATTAAGCAAAACTTAACATCCACAACCGGATATCCTGCAACCACACCGCTTTCTACAGATTCACGCAAACCCTTTTCAACGGCGGGAATGTATTCTCGTGGAATAGAACCGCCGACAATTTTATTTTCAAACTCAATGCCCTTACCTCTTTCCAAAGGCTCCATAGTAATAACAACGTGTCCGTATTGACCGCGACCGCCCGATTGTCTAATGTGCTTACCCTCGATTTCAACTTTATTCTTGATGCTTTCTCGATAAGCAACTTGAGGTTTACCGGTGTTTACCTCAACATTAAATTCTCTTCTTAATCTATCAACAATAATATCTAAATGAAGTTCACCCATGCCGTATAAAACGGTTTCGCTGGTTTCAGCATCGCTTTTAATTTTTAAAGTGGGATCTTCTTCCAAAAACTTTTTCAAAGACTCGCCTAGTTTATCTCTATCGGCTTTGGTTTTTGGTTCAACTACAAGTCCGATAACCGGCTCGGCAAAGCTAATTGATTCCAAAATAACCGGTTTATTTTCGGCGCATAAAGTGTCCCCGGTGGTTGCTTCCACACCAATAGCTGCGGCAATTTCTCCGGCTTTTACTTCTTTTACTTCCTCCCTGTGATTTGCATGCATCAAAAGTATTCGACCGATTCTTTCTTTGCGATCTTTAGTTGAATTTAAAATATAGGAACCTGCTAATACTTTTCCGGAATAGACTCTAAAATAAGTTAGTCTTCCAACATAAGGATCGGTTTGTACTTTAAATGCCAAGCCTACAAACGAATCATTTTCATCGGGTTTAATAGCAATTTCTTCTCCGTTTTTATCATGAGCTTTAATATCCCCAACATCTTGAGGGGATGGAAGATAATCCACAACACCATCAAGCATTTTTTGTACACCTTTATTGGCCAAAGAAGCTCCGGCAAACACGGGATATAGTTTACTGGCTATGGTTAGTTTTCTAATACCTTTTTTAATTTCTTCAATAGTAAGTTCGGTTCCTGCCAAATATTTTTCAATAAGCTCATCATCAGCCTCGGCGACTTTTTCTACCAATTTCTTGCGGTACTCAGTAACCTTGTCCTTCATATCTTCGGGAACAGGAATCTCGGTTATTTCATCACCGTTCTTTCCGCTAAACTTATAAGCTTTTTGATCTATTAAATCAATAATTGATGTAAACTCACCTTCAATACCAATAGGTAACTGAAGTGCCACCGCATTTTGATTTAGTCTTTGAAAAATTGAATTAAGCGACATGTAAAAATCACCACCCAATTTATCAAGTTTATTTATAAAGAATAAAAGGGGTACATGATATTTTTCAGCCTGTCTGTAAACGGTTTCTGATTGGGGTTCAACACCTTGAGACCCATCAAGTAAAATAACACCGCCGTCTAACACTCTTAAGGATCTTTCCACTTCGGCTGTAAAATCAACATGTCCCGGGGTATCAATAATGTTTATACGATGGTCTTTCCAAAAACAGGTTGTAGCAGCAGAAGTAATTGTTATACCACGCTCCTTTTCCTGAGCCATCCAGTCCATTTGAGTATTACCCTCATCAATATCGCCTATTTTATGGGATTTTCCGGTATAGAATAAAACTCTTTCGGTAGTAGTAGTTTTCCCGGCGTCAATATGGGCGATAATACCGATGTTTCGAATTTTATCTAGGGGATATGTTTTGTTTACAGTGTCGGCCATAAGCGTTTATATCAAATTAAAACTTCCCAAAATGTGCAAACGCTCTGTTGGCTTCTGCCATCTTATGTACATCGTCTCGCTTTTTAATAGCGGCACCTGTTCCATCTTTGGCACTGCGCAGTTCTTCAAAAAGTTTCTCATCCATAGGTTTGCCCTTTTTGGATCTTGCGGCATTAATAATCCATCTTATAGCTAAAGCTTCGGATCTTTCATGTTTTACAGGAGTAGGTACCTGATAAGTTGCACCACCAACTCTTTTTGAGCGAACTTCCTGTGCAGGCATAACATTTTTAATAGCATCTTCAAACATTTGACCGGCCTCTTTTTTATCAGCGGCAAGTTTTTCTAATGCACCGTAAACAACTGATCTGGCAACGGATTTTTCACCCTTTTGCATAATCACGTTTATCATCCTAGATAAAGTCTTTGACTTATAAATAGGATCTGCTTCTACTATTCTTTTTGTTACTTTTCCTGATCTCATATATCTTTAAGCTTTTGGCTTTTTGGCTCCGTAAATTGACCTTGATGTTTTTCTGTTGGCAACACCTTGTAGGTCATAAATACCTCTAACGATTGTGTACTTGATACCGGGTAAATCCTTAACTCTTCCGCCTCTTATCATTACAACAGAGTGCTCTTGAAGGTTATGGCCTTCACCGGGAATATATGCGGTAACTTCTCTTTTGTTCGAAAGTCTAACTCTTGCAACTTTTCTAAGTGCTGAGTTTGGCTTTTTTGGAGTTTGAGTTTTTACCTGCAAACACACACCTTTTTTAAAAGGAGCGTTATGGGGCTTAGCTGTCCTTTTTCTAAGGTTATATACCTCCGACAATGCCGGGGTTTTAACTTTTTTAATCTTTGCTTTTCTACCTCTTTTAATAAGTTGGTTTATTGTTGGCATAAAATACTTTTTTCCTAATTTAACTTTGCATCCTCACTAGTTGGAATAAGTCTACCTATAATAACGTTTTCCTTTAATCCCAAAAGCCTATCGACTTTACCAGAGGCGGCCGCATCGGTCAATACGTTACTTGTCTGGATAAAAGATGCCGCAGACAAGAAGCTATCTGTATTTAACGAGGCTTTGGTAATACCAAGTAACTGTACTTTGGCTGAAGCGGGAGTTCCACCAGCCGCAAGCACTTTCTCGTTTTCCTCTTCAAATGAGGCTTTAGTAACGATCTCTCCACCCAAAAAGTCGGTATCACCACGATCTTCAATTCTTACGTTATTAAACATTTGCTTAACAATAACCTCGATATGCTTGTCATTTAAGGACACACCTTGAG
>CAYRWK010000045.1:0-6312 GCA_964427965.1 uncultured Candidatus Saccharibacteria bacterium
GTGATATCATACCCTCATGCCAAAAGCAGTTTCAAATAACCCCGAAGATCTATTCAAAAACCTTAACCCCCCTCAGATTGATGCGGTTAAACATACCTCAGGTCCCGCCCTTGTCGTTGCCGGTCCGGGAAGCGGAAAAACGCGTGTGTTAACCCACAGGGTTTGTTATTTAATTAGCGAGGGTTTGGCTCATGAAACAAACATTTTATGTGTAACTTTTACCAATAAAGCCGCAGGCGAGATTAAAAGTAGAGTTAATACAAACCTTTCTTGGGCGGGGACTTTTCATTCAATCTGCTCACGTATTTTACGTAAAGATGGGTTTAACCTTGGTATTCCAATTTCTTTTGTAATCTACGACACCGATGATCAGCTTTCAATAATTAAAGGGATAATGAAGGATTATGGAATTGATCCAAAAAAGACCAACCCACATGCTGTGCTAAATGCTATTTCTAGCGCTAAATCTGAGCTAGTTAATCCGGAAAGTTACGAGAGTTTGGCCAGAGGCTATTTTCAAAAAACAGCCGCAAAGATATATTTTGAATATCAAAAAAGGCTGAGAAAAAATGATGCGTTGGATTTTGACGATTTATTGGTTGAGACCGTTCATCTGTTTAAAGAAGTTCCTCAAGTTTTAGAAAAATATCAAAAACAATTTAAGTATGTACTGGTTGATGAGTATCAAGATACGAATAAGGCTCAGTACATGTTGACAAAACTGCTGGCTCAAGCTCATAAGAACTTGTTTGTTGTAGGGGACATGTCTCAGGCGATTTACTCGTTTAGAGGGGCCGATTATAAAAACATTTTGAATTTTCAGCGCGACTACCCTGAAGCCGCTATTTATAATTTAGAGCAAAATTATCGGTCTACTCAAACTATTTTGGATGCTGCGACAAATATTATTCAAAATAACTCAACTCATATTCCGCTAAATTTATGGACAAAAAATGGTAGTGGGGAAAAAGTTATTAGCTTTACTGGATCAAGTGAAAAAGAAGAAGCTCAGTTTGTGGCAGATCAGGTGGTGAATGAAATAAACAACGGTCGGGATTATAAACATATCGCTGTTTTGTACCGTACTAACGCGCAGTCCAGAAATATTGAGGAAACTTTTATTAGAAGTAACATTCCTTATAAAATTGTTGGTGGTTTAAGGTTTTATGCTAGAAAAGAAGTAAAAGATATCGTGGCTTTTTTGAGAGTTGTGCATAATCCAAAAGATTCAGTTTCTTGGGAAAGGGTTATTAACGTACCTCCACGCGGGCTTGGTAAAAAGTCAGTTGAGGATTTAAAAGAGGATGGTTGGAAGTTGGACGCGATTGAATATAAATCTAAGCTACCTATTGCAAAGTGGCTGGAGCAAAAAGAAAAGTTAGCCACGATTGAAATGATGGATATGATTTTGGAAGATACTGGGTATTTGCAGTGGCTGGATGATGGAACAGAAGAAGGTAAGTCTAGAGTGGAGAACATTCAGGAGTTAAGGTCGGTGGCCACACAATTTGTTAACTTGCAGGATTTTTTGGAAAACGTGGCGTTAATTGAAAGTTCCGATAAACCTAGTTCAGAAAATTTTAATGCGGTGACGTTGATGACTGTGCATGCGTCAAAGGGGTTGGAGTTTCCGGTGGTATTTATTATAGGTATGGAGGAAGGGCTTTTTCCTCATATGCAGTCGATGATGGAGCTTGAGCAGTTGGAGGAAGAACGTAGGTTGTGTTATGTAGCAATTACTCGCGCCATGGAAAAAGTGTTTTTAACTCTGGCTCGTTCCAGATTATATTTTGGAAGTATTCAAAGTAATTTACCAAGTAGATTTTTGGGGGAGATTCCGCAGAAGTTAATTAAGTTTGAAGGTTATTTTGAATCGGGCAGTCGTTCACCTTTTGCAAAAAAGACCGATGAATTTTTGGACGATATGGAGTGGAAGAGGAGTAGGTTTAACTGGGATTAGCCTAATGATTTCCATTATTATAATTCGAGTTGTATACTTCTTGCATTCAAGGAGAGGATCATGAAAACAAAAAGAATTTTTTGTTGGTTGGTAGGGGGAACCGCAATGGTTCTCCTATTGTTTCTAGCGCCATTTTTAAAAATCTCAGTAATCTGGATGGTCGTTTTTGAGTCCATCCTTATTGGGATTGCCTTCTTAGTCGTATGGGCTATAAAAGCCTCCTCTTTGCCCAGCGACTAACACATACTCCTCGACAGCCCGCACCCCAGCCGCCGAGGAGTTTAATTTCCACACGATTAATCCAGTATAATAAACACACAGTGAGCACCAAGAAAACTACAATTTACGTCTTTGTAATACTAACCCTTTTAGCGTATTCAAACATTAAGGGACTTGCGTATAGTTCAACTTTTTTTGGCAATCCCAAAGGTCAGGTTTTAGGTGCTTCTACGGAAGAACAAAATCCAACCGATTCAATTAATAATTATCCTCAAATTGTTACTACAACTGCCTTTGCTCAAAAAGAGGTGGTTGATACTGTTACTCTGGCTTTTGAAACCCGTTACCAAAAAGATCCTGAAATGGAATATGGTGAGGAAAAGGTGACGGAAGAGGGGATAGACGGTGAAAAGAAATTGACATACTTGTTAACTTATTGGCAGGATGAGGAAATTGATAAACAGTTGATTAATACAGAGGTAATAGAACCAAAAGAGGAAGTTGTATCAAAAGGAACAAAAATTGTTTGGAGAATGTTAGAGGACACAGAAGTTGGCGGTTTAAAGTACTGGTATAAAATGCGTGTATGGGCAACAAAGTATGATGCTAATTGTGAAGGTTGCACCGGTAGAACCTACAGTGGCACAGAGGTTGTAAAAGGTGTGTGTGCCACAGATCCTAAAACTATTCCACTTGGTACTAATTTTTATGTGGTTGGTTATGGTTTGTGTCGAGCAGAGGATATTGGGGGTGGTATAAAGGGGAATGAGGTTGACCTTGGATTTGTGGATGCTTCAAAGGGAGCGTGGGGTGCGGCTTATACGGATGTGTATTTGCTGACTAACGCACCACAAGAGTAATATATCCCTAATGTCCTTTTTTTACCTAAAAGAATTTATTCTATTTCTTGTCCTTGTTGTTTGGAGTGTGGTTGTTGAAACTGTAGTCCAGAAACTATATTACAAAAAAACTAATAAAAAGTTTAAAACCAATCACTTTTCTTATTCAAAATATTTTTACTATTTATTAGGGCCGCTACTCGGGTTTGTTTTGCTGACTTTTAGAGTTGGTGTTTCAGTTATATATGCCTTTCTTGCGTTTGCTTTTGTCGGAACTATTTTAGAGTGGTTAATTGGCTTTTTTTATCGTCAAATAGTTGGTCAAAGGCTTTGGACTTATCATAGATACGATTTGTCCGGGTATACTAGTTGGTTATGCATACCTTTATGGGGACTTGCAGGTGCTTTATTCTGGCTTCTAGCAAAGGTATTTATTTACTTGTAACTTTTTGCAAAATAATCCCGCAAGCTGTTGTTACATTTAGTGAATTGTGTTTTCCTAATCTTTTTATTTCAATAATCTGATCAGACTTTTTTAAGATAGCTTGATCTACACCATCTACTTCGTTACCAAAAACTAAAATACAATTGTCCTCCGGGATCCAGTTGCCTAGCTTTATACTGTTTGAATCTTGTTCTATTGCGATAAGCTTTAATTTATTTTCTTTGGCAAAGTTAATTAAATCATCGCAAGTTTCCAGCATGGTTAGTGTTAAATCGCTTTCTGACCCAAGAGATGCTTTTTTTACTTCTTCATGTAGGACGACTTCGTTTTTCGTGTTGTGAGTTTTACCCGAGTAACCAACCAGAATTACCTTATCAACTCCAAAAAAACTGCAAGTTCTAAAGATTGCTCCAATGTTGAACAGACTTCTAATATTTTCCAGCGCTATGTAAATGTTTTTCATATTCATATATACTTGTAGTGATGTTTACACCAAAAAAAGAACTTGGTCAAAACTTTTTAATAGATAGTACTATTTCTCAACGAATGGTTAGTGCATTAAAATTAACTCCTGACGAGACAGTGATTGAAATTGGTCCCGGCCTTGGGGCGCTTACCAAGTTTTTGGTTGAGCAGTTAACCGGTCCTGATTCTTTGCTTTATGCTATTGAAATTGATGTTAGGTATGTTGAGAGACTACGCACGGATTTTCTAAAGTATTTAAATGCGAATGTTGTTCAAGCTAATGTTTTAGATTGGCTGCCTGAGTTTACAACCGATAAACCCTTTAAAATTATTGGCTCACTACCTTATTACATAACCTCACCAATAATTCATGCCGCTATAAAGATGCAAAGACAACCCGAGACTTGTGTGTTTATGATTCAAAAAGAAGTTGCTCAAAAAATTGCAAATAAAGCACCTGATGCAACCTACATGTCCTCTTTTGTACAGTCTTTTTATAATGTGGAATATTTGTTTACCGTGGATAGAAAAAAGTTTAGTCCTGTGCCCAACGTTGATGGGGGAGTCATTAGGTTAACTAAAAAAACGGATGAATATATTTCGGAACTACTTTTGCAGATTGATAAGTATGAGGGATTTTTGCATAGATGTTACGCCAGTCCTCGTAAAATGTTGAACAAGGTATTTAAAAAGGATGAGCTAGCTAAGATTAGTATTGATGGAAGTTTGAGGCCTCAAAATATTGATGCGGAGAAGTGGGTGGAGGTTTTTCGGGTCGTTTCCTAGCATTTAACCGGTTAGTTTTTAAGAATGTGCTCCAAAGATTTTCTTAGTGGAGGTAGGTCGTCTTTTGCCGTTTCCCATACCACATTGTACTCGATATTAAAATACTCATGGCTAATTTTATTTCTCATATCGATCATATCTCTCCATGGAATTTCTGGATGAAGCTTCTTGTATTCTGAACTTACTTTGGAGGCGGCCTCTCCTATAATTTCAAAACTCCTAACCAGGGCATAGTGATCTGAAGTAATATCTGAGCTTAGAAATGCCTCTTTATCCCAGTCGCTGAGAAATACCTCAACTCTATCAATCTCATCGAGAATATGTTCTAAGTATATTTTATCGTCTTTAGGAAGCATAAATGGTTTTTAGATCCTTTTTTACATATGGAAAAATACGATCACTTAGTGAGCCTTTTGTGACTAAATCCACTTCTTTACCCAGATATTTCCCAAGACTGCGTTGGGCTCTAACTAAACCAAAATATCCAATGGGTTTGTTGAATTGAACCAACAGATCAACGTCACTGTCTCTTCTGTTATCACCACGAGCATAAGAACCAAATAATCCAAGATACGAGATATTATGGTCATTGCAGATATTTTTAAATTGTTGTGACTCGAATAATTCCTTCATACTGGAATTATACTAAAGTTGGGGGTTTTATCCAAAATCTCGTCAGTCCCTATTTTACAATTATACTCACGCTACTTACAACCACATCCTCAACCGGCTTCGAATTTTCACCTGTTTGTGGGTTTGAGACAACCTCTGTAGTAGCAATAGCATCTACAACTTCCATGCCTGCTTCGTCGGCAACTTTACCAAAAATTGTATAGCTCTTTGGTAGATCTACTTTTCCATGCATTATAAAAAACTGACTGCCGTTTGTATTTGGGCCCGCGTTAGCCATAGCCAAAGTACCTGCTATGTACTCACCTTCAAAAGGTTCGTCTGCAAATCTATAACCCGGACCACCAGCTCCCGTACCTAAAGGATCGCCGCCTTGAATCATAAAATCTTTAATTATTCTGTGAAATTTTGTTCCGTCGTAAAAACCTTCTTTAGCCAAAAAGACAAAGTTGTTTACAGTAATTGGCATTTTGTCCGCAAACAAATCAAGTGTGATATCCCCTTTTGAGGTTTTTAAAACAGCTTGGTATGTTTTGCTTGTTTCCAAAATCATATCCGGAGCTTTTGCATATTGTTTTTTAGCTGTATCGGTTGTTTGGGAGGTTGCACTCTCAACTTGTGAATCTTTGTTTGAAGCGCTGGACTCTTGAGTTTGGTTGCTTTCGGTTTTAGCTCCTTTAGAACCCTTAATGTTTTTTAATGCAAAAATTCCTGCCAATACCAAAATTACTATAAAAGCTATTCCAAGTATAATCATATCTTTGTTATTTTCTTTCATAAGTTACTAAAAAAATGAATGAGAGCCCGCACGGCACTTTTCAGTTGGTGCGGACTCCCAGTAGTCCGCATAAGGAACGTACGCGAACCAAAGTCTCCTCTATTTTTCACCCCGCCCCATATTAGGACGAGAATAGTTCCTTTAGATAGAAGGTATCTTAGGTTTAGCTTTCTGTCAACTTCACTTTTTA
>CAYRWK010000046.1:0-6284 GCA_964427965.1 uncultured Candidatus Saccharibacteria bacterium
TATGAGAGTATTAAATTGACCTCGGAGACCGTTCTGGATGTACTGAACTAGCACAGTTATATTTACGTTTGTATGTTAATATGACCGCATGCAAAGATACCTATCCTTCCACATCACAGGCTTTGAAGACCTTGTCAAAGAAGCCCTATACAAAAGATACTCCGATGTTGCCATTGTTGAGCAATCCGACGGCGTTATTGTGTACGAAACCAATGCTCCTATAGGCAAGGTCAATCACAACCCCATTTTTAGTAATACTTTTCTGGTAATTACTTCTTTAGAAAACGCATATGGCAATAAATTTTTAGACCATATTACAAAGCTTACCCTTAGCAAGACTTTATCAAATGTAAAGGCGGGGGATTCGTTTAGGTTGGTTTTTTCGCATGAAGGC
Source organism: uncultured Candidatus Saccharibacteria bacterium (assembly GCA_964427965.1). GTDB lineage: Bacteria > Patescibacteriota > WWE3 > UBA101185 > UBA10185 > CAYRWK01. The sequence goes on from CAYRWK010000046.1 coordinate 395, forward strand.
CAGATGTATCCTATCAAGCCTTTTTTTCAGGAAGAGATTGAAAAGTTGATTGCAACTCAGTTAGATTTAAAAGTAAAAAGAGCGGGTTCATATTGGGAGTTTTGGATTATTACCAGGGAAAATCAACAAGCATATTTTGGGTTACGTTTAACTTACCATCCTTCTTTTGAAAAAATTGTTGCAGAAGGGGAATTACGACCTGATTTAGCTGGTTTGCTATGTTACATCTCTGATCCCCAAAAGACCGATGTTTTTATCGACCCGTTTTGTGGTTATGGCGCCATTCCTTCTGCCAGAACACAAGTTGGTAAATTTAGCAAAGTGTACGGTTTGGATGTAGATAGCAAAAAAATTGAGGAATTAAAAGAGGCTTTAAAAAAAGAAGAAGAGTCTGCAAATATTGATTTTGTGGTAGCAGATATTACAAAAGGATTACCTTTTAAAGATGGTGAGGTTACTCGAATTGTTACAGATCCTCCTTGGGGTGGGTTTGATAAAACAATAAATATAGAAAAGCTGTATGAAAGCATGTTTAAGGAATGTGCAAGGGTGTTAAGTAAGGATGGCGTAATGGTTTTATTGGTAAATAGGGAATCAATCGCCCCCAAGATGGTTAGCCAGTTTGGATTTAAAGTAGTTAAAACCTACGATGTATTGGTGTCTGGGATGAAGGCTTCTGTTTACAAGCTTACTAGATTGATATAATAGAAGAATGGTATTAGAAGAACCAAGAACTAAGAGCGATTTAGTTAATGAGATTGACAGCTCCTTTTCGACTTTAAATGAATATTTGCAAGCCTTTCCTAAAGAGAAAATCGATCAATTAATTGTTGGAGATTATAATTATAGAGATGTAATAGCCCATTTGTATGAGTGGGAAAACTTTTTAGTTAGCAGTTTAGTTGGAATCAGTAAAAATACTTTAATACCTCATAAGCTTAATATTAAGAAGATGAATCGGGAATTTTATGATAGAAACAAATTTAAAAGTATAGATGAGGTGATGAAATTGTTAACAGACAGTCACCAAAAATTGATAACATATTTAAAAGAATTTGATGAAAAACTATTAGGCTTGCCGGATCCCTACTATCCCGAAAAACACACTGTATATACTCTTGCGCAGCATTGCTCGAGTTTACACTATCCATGGGCAATCAGGTTTTTGAAGAATTTTACCCCTAAAGCCTAATTAGCTTTTCCAGCCACGGGATACTCTCGTTTTTTCTTTTCCACCACAAATCTTCCCATACATAATGGACGGCTAATTGTTTGTACTTACCAAATTTTTCAAAGTATTTTAGTAATACGTCCACAGGCACAGGATTCTCCGGATCTTTATTAAAGAATAGTTTTGAGTAGATTTTTTGTTCCCAGGGCGATATGTGGCTAAAGAAATCATACCGATGGAAAACATCAAATAACAGATACCAAACGGTAGCCGGACCTACACCATATATTTGTAGTAATTCTTTCTTTTGGGTTTCAAAGTCCATATCTCGTAATGCCTGTTCATTTACTAAATTCTTGTGATACATTTCATCAACTTTTTTTATTGATTTTGCTCTATAACCAAGCTTAAGCTTTCTTAAATCTTCTTCGGAAACATCGCAAAGACTTCCTGGTTTCCAAAACGCCCAGAGTTGTTTACCGTCAAACTCAAGCAACGTGCCGTAGCTCTCAAACAACGCTTGTAGCATCTGTACGGATCTTTTTACAAATGTGTTTTGCAGGACGATTCCAATTATTAAGTATTCATATAAAGAACCTGCGTGTCCCGGCCGCATACCCTTAAAGCGTTTAATTGGTCCTTCTAAATCTTTGTCGTGTTTAAAAAGGTTGTAGAATTCGCATAAATCTATACTTAAATTGTATCTATAGATCATTTCTTCTTGGAGAGAATTTATGAATGCGTCAGTTAGGTTTGAAGAGCAATACACCTCGATATGCACTAAAGGTTTTTCTACCGTTCCTTTGTTCATGCACTTTAAGCAGATTTGTTTATCCTGCCAAAAGTATGTTTGCCATCTTATTCCTGGTTCCCATAAGTTATCACCACTTGGAAAATGACTCGGCTTATGAAAAGTTGAGTCAAAATCAAATGGTGAGGTTGGGACTATTTCGATTGAGTTACAACTGCTCAGCTTCATGAAATTGCTTACTTTTTGGGTGGCTCCCCGTGTTGAAACAATTGTAGATAATTTCCATCAGGATCTTCAAAGGTTGCAAACCATCCGCCCCAAAACTCTTGACCCGGCATTCTGATAAACTTAACTCCCTTTGATTCAAGCTCTTCTACCGAATTGTTTATATCCTCTACTTCAAGTGTGATCATGCACCTAAAAGGTTCCAAGGCTTTTTCTGCTGCTTTACTGTGACGATCAAACCCGACAAGCATCCCGTTTAGGTTATACATACCTGTTGTTTCATCTTTTGTACATCCCAAGACTTCTGTGTAGAATTTGCCCATGGCTTCATCGTTGTCTTTTGTGGCGTAAATAATTGTATATCCTTTTATTTTCATATTATCTCCTTAAAAAACTTAGTACTAATTTCTTGATCTTACGGTACTTATAATCTATTTTAGTCCGCTACTTATGTCTTTTCCAGTGTAGTACACTACACTTATGCATACACTTCAAAAGTTATTAATAAAGCGACTGCTTGATGAAAACGGTAGAACCTACTCATCACTAACAAGCGGTTATGATTCTGAAGACAACATTGCTTTTCATTTAAAACAACTTCTATCTGCAAATTTGTTGGAAAAACGTGAGGATAAATACTTTATTACTCCACAGGGAATTCATACTATCAATACTTTTCATAAATTGGATCTTAAGGATGACATATTCAAAATGTTTTTTGTTGGTCTTATTTGTAGTTGCGGAGACGAGTATTTAATTAAACCCCATAAAAATGCCAAGGAGGTTTTTTACAATTTGCCAAGCGAATCACCTTTGTTTGGTGAGAATCTGGTTGAGGCACTACCTCGAATTTTCTGTGATGAAACGGATATCCATGTACCATACAAAGACTTTGTCTTTGATTCCTTTCATGTGAAGACTGTGCAAACTAAAGATAAGATGGTTTTGTTTGACGATGCCTTTGGTATTTATAAAGTAGAAGTTTCACAGGAACAGAAGGAGAAGATGGTGTTAAAGAAGGGCAGCGTTTGGATGGGGCTTTTACAAATAGCAAAATTGCCAAATAGATGGCCCGAGATTGATTATTGTGTTTTAAGAAAGGATTGGGGACATTATAAGGAGTATGTGGTTACTTGTGATTATGTATTGAAGTAATTTTTGATAGAATAGTTATAAGTTAGCTACCCCTTGATTATATGAAAATCTTCTGTATAACATCAAACCCCCAAATAGATTACATTAAATCGGGTTTGGAAAAAATCGGGGATCTTCGTATATATAATAAACAGAGGCTTTCTATGAATGAGGTTGTAGCTATTGCTCCAGATGTTGAGATACTAATAGCGGGTTCCTCTGGTATAGAAGAAATTTCTAAAGAGCTTATAGATAGATTACCTAAGTTGAAGTTTATTGCCCTACTGACTGTGGGCTATAACTGGGTTGATGTGGAATACGCCAGGCAAAAAGGAGTTTTGATAAGTAATATTAGGGGTGCAAATTCGGAGTCTGTCGCTGAACACACCTGGGGCATGGTACTTGATCTGGCAAAAAGGATTACAGAGTTTGACCGAGATGCTCGTCTGAAAGGTGCGTTTAAGTTTAGCGATTATAAAGGTAAAGAGATCTTTGGGAAAACATTAGGTGTGATTGGGATTGGGGATATTGGGACAAAAATTGTCCGTTGTTCAAGGGGTTTTAGCATGAAGGTGCTGGGTTATAACCGAAGTGAGAAGCACATAGAGGGTGTACAGATGGTTAGTTTAGATGTTCTACTAACTGAGGCTGATGTTATTTGTATAGCAGTTCCTTTATCTGATAGTACACGGGAAATGATTGCAGATAAGGAAGTATCGCAAATGAAAAAAGGCGTTATCGTGGTGAACTGCGCGCGTGAGGAAATAGTCAAGAAATCTGCAATTATAGATGGATTAAAAAAAGGGCGAGTTTTCGGGTATGGACTAGAAACAGCTATTATGACTCCTATTGCTAAAGAGGATATTTACTATAGCTTTTCAAACATTATTGTGAGCCCTCACAATGCTTTCAATACAGAGGATGCGGATAGGAATTCATATGATTTAGTTCTTAATAATATAAAGGCTTTTGTTGAGGGAAGACCACAAAACCTTGTGTAGAAATTTCTTATGCTTTCCTTGATCTATAATGTTTCTTAAGTTTTTCATTTGTGCTCTTATGTATATAGAAGCACCCTTCAACTAACTCCCTTTTCTGTTTGCACACACTCTTTGTAAAAAACTCAAACAACTTTATCCACTGCTCAAAAGTTAAATCAAGCGGGGCACAATCAAATTCAAACCCTAAGTGTTTATGTAATCTTTTAAACTGCTCGTGTGTTATAACGTGCTTTAAGCTTTCCTTAAGCGTTGGCTTCCATCTTGTTGTTGCATAAACTATAAAATCACAATACGTTGGATAGTCGCAAAGAGGTGTATATGGTATTTCCAGCCTACCAATTTTCATAAATACCGGTCTAACCCTCGGCTTTGGAGAAAAATCAGACCGTTTTAATTTATCCAGTATTTTAAAATAAAATAACGGCTTAAGTATTAACGACAGCTGAGTTTCTTTGGGTGTACCTGTTAGTTTTTCAGCCGCCTCCCTTTGTAGTATTAGATATGCACTTTCAGGAGGGTTTTGAGTGTATAAGAGCTTTCGAATTATTTTGGAAGTGTAGTTAAAAGGAATATTACCTATTACCTTATAACTATATTTTGGAAGAGGGTAGTCGAAAAAATCTTGATTTAATACACAAACATTAGTCACCCCATTAAGCTCTTTTTTTAAGGAAATAGCTAACTGTGTATCGATTTCCAAAGCAATGATTTTTTTGCAATGTTTAGATAGTTCTTTGGTAATAGCACCGGTTCCTGCACCAATTTCTATAACAATGTCAGAATTGGAAAAACAAGACTTAGTGATAAGCCTTTTAACAAGCCACGGAGAGCATATTGAGTTTTGCGAATAGGCCAAGTACTTGGCTCGCTTTGCGCCTATTCGTTGCATTGAAGATTACTCCCATAACCGCCACTCTACATTGATTGGTTTCACTAGTCAAATACTAACCTGTTAAAGCATTGACACACAAAAACCCCGCAGTGTAGCATATACATATGGATACTCAACAAAACCAAACTCAATCTCCTCGCTACGCAGAGAGCTCCGAGCTTTAGCTCGGAGTTGAATGCGCGAATTTATGGTTTGTTTTGCGTGAGGTAGAATGAAGGTGTGTTAAAAAGATATAGGTCAGGTTCACATACAAAGCATAGATTGCTGTTTCACATAGTAATTAGACCAAAATACAGAAAGAGAGTTCTAAGATATAAGCTGGCACACAGAACAAAAGAACTTTTCAAACAATGCTGTCAAATAAACGACTGGATAATTCATGAACTTGAGATACTTCCTGATCACGTGCATATGTTAATACAAATAAACCCAAAGGACTCTGTAGCCTATGTAATGCAATTAATAAAGGGAGGTTCATCTAAAGTGATCAGGGAGGAGTTTCCGGAGCTTGATGAGTTCTTGTGGGGAGATAGTTTCTGGGGTGATGGATATTTTGCAGAAAGTGTGGGTAAAACCACCGAAACAGCAATCAGGAAATATATTCAGCAGCAAAACAAACAGGAGATAAGAGACCATGGGCTTTAGCCCATGCGAGCATCATTCTTGCAAACGAGCCAAATAAACCAAGATAGGTAATCTGGTTTTTATCACACAAT
>CAYRWK010000047.1:0-5850 GCA_964427965.1 uncultured Candidatus Saccharibacteria bacterium
GCATCTCTATAATATTACTTACCCTAATCATAAGAACTATATTAATTCCGGCAACTGCTCCTTCTATGAAAACCATGAAAAAGCAACAGGAATTACAACCGGAACTAAGCAAACTCAAAGAAAAATACAAACACGATAAAAAGAAACAGGCTGAAATGCAAATGGAGTTATTTAAGAAGCACGGCCTTAACCCAGCCTCCGGTTGCTTAACACAAATTGTGATGATTATTGTACTTATTGCTTTGTACAACGTAATAAGGACATTTACCGCCGGAACCAGTATTGCCGATATTGATAAAATTGTTTACTTTGGCTTTTTAAAACTTGCGGGTACCGTATCCCAAATTGACACTCAGTTTTTATGGATGAACCTATCCAAACCTGACCCATATTTTGTCCTAGCAATACTTTCGGGGTTGTTCCAATTTGTCCAATCTAAGATGACAATGCCTTACGCCGCCGCGGCAGAAAAGGCTTCCGAGAAAACACCTGACAAAGCCGACGATTTTGCTTATAATATGCAACAGCAAATGCTATATACGATGCCTATAATGAATCTTGTTATAGGTATAACTCTGCCCGCAGGAGTGGTTTTGTATATTCTTACCACTACAATTTTTTCTTTAGTGCAAACTTATTTCGTCTCAGGCTGGGGCGGCATGAAGCCGATACTCCATAAGCTTAAGATAAAGGTTAAATAATTATGAATAAAATAGAAATTACGCAAGAAGCGTTATCTGAAATCTTAAAATTTATTGGTGTTGATCCAAAGGTAGATGTTACCGAGGATAGTGAGGGTAATATTTTTGTAAATCTGGAAGGCAACGACTTAAGCTTTTTAATTGGCTATAGAGGCGAGTCCTTAGACTCTCTTCAAACCTTTTTGGCTCTAATCGTTTACAAAAAAACAAGCGAATGGGCTCATGTGATTTTGGACATCAACGGGTACAAAAAACAAAAATCAGAAAAGATTGAACAAATCACCAGAACCTATATTGATAAGGTCAGATTCTTTGGCAAAGAAATTGAAATGAACCCCATGCCGGCATCAGAACGCAGGCAGGTTCACACTTTTGTAGGCACCTACGATGATGTAGTTTCAGAAAGTACCGGCGAAGGTCAAAGCCGAAGAGTTGTTCTAAAACCAAAGAAAGCATAATTTAGAAGATATTATGAAATTTACCTGCCTTCAAGAAAATTTTGCAAAAGGCTTAGGAATAGTTTTTAGAGCTATTCCCACAAAAAGCAGTCTACCTGTTTTATCAAATGTTTATATTTCTGCAGAAAACGATCAACTAAAACTTGCCGCCACCAACACCGAAACCACAATTATCACCTACATCGGAGCGTCAATAAAAGAAGATGGGGCGATTACTGTTCCGGCAAAGTTGTTAAAAGATTTTGTCTCAACCCTATCCCCCAGCACATTAACCGTAGAGCTTAAAGATTTGGTACTACACATTAGCTCGGAAAAAACTAAATCACGCTTTAACGGAACTGACCCGTCTGATTACCCTAACATGCCCTCCTTTGATACAAAAAAAGCCTATCTTGCCCTAGACCCAAAAGTATTTGCAACAGCCATTAGCCACGTGCTTTTTGCAGCTGCCACCGATGAATCTAAACCAATATTTACAGGCGTATATCTTTGCTACAAAGAAGGCACCCTAACCATTGCTTCATCTGACGGGTACAGACTGTCGGAAAAGGTTTTAACAATTGGAAAAAACGATCACGAGTTTACTGTAATACTTCCTGCCAAAACATTAGCGGAAATTGCCAAAATATTTAGCGGGTCAAACGAACCGTTAAAATTTGGCATTAACGAAGGAGACAACCTAGCTCTATTTGAATCAGAAGGAACATTAGTTACATCAAGTATGTTAAACGGAGAATATCCAAACTATAAAAGAATTATTCCGGAGGACACAATTTTACAAGCTGAGTTTTCGGTTGGGGATTTGACAGAAGCTGTGAGATTAACCAATATTTTTTCAAAAGAAGCAAGCAGTGCGATTAAAATGAGGTTTAATCCTGAAGGGTTTATTCATATCGCCTCCTCTGATGAGGAAGTAGGAGCCCATGAAAGTAAAGTTACAGCAGAGATTGAGGGGGATGAGATGGAAATTACTTTTAATTCTAAATATCTTTTGGACTTTTTGACCAATATTAAAGTGGATAGGGTGCTTATTAAATCCAAGGGTGCCGGAATTCCCTGTTTATTCACAGGTATTGGCTTGGACGACTTTTTACACGTTATCGCCCCCATGCAAGTTCACAATTAATAAATGTTATTGACTTGGATTGATTACCGGATTAGCAATAGGTCCGTCTTTGGGCGACTCCCCAAGAGTAATAATCCCTTCTTTAGGTCTTGATGCCATAGGAGGCACGGGAGGTACCGGAGGAGTTGGTACGGAAGGGGCAGTTGGAGGTACCGGGGGCGCTGGAGTTGTAGGTTGGGCCTGCACAAGAGTGTCAGTTTCTTCCGAATACTTATTCAAGTCTAACCTTTCAAAAGGTTTATATACAGGTTTTACAGACTCTTTCGCTGGTGGACTAGCCGCGCCCTCTTCTCTAAGCTTAAGAATTTCTTGCGGGTTTGTAGTAATTAGCCTGTGCTCCATATCACTTGCCACCACTTTAATAGCCACGTGGTTTGCCCCGGCAAAAAACAAACCCTCTCCTTTATCGGCAGCAAGAAGCAAACGCTTTTCACCTTCCGATAAATTAAACGTATCCGCAATAACATCAATAGCCGCGGGGTGCTGTTTAAGTAAAATTTGGATGGACGAGTTTGTAACAATTGCCTTGCCATATTCGGATTTTAAAAACTCATCCACATCCTGTGAAATCGTCGTAAGTCCCAAGTAATACTTACGTGCTCTTTTAGCAATTCCATAAATAAACCTAGCAGAATCTTCCCTTTGTAACAAATTCCACGCCTCTTCTACAATTAAAATTCTCTTCTTTAAATCTTTCCTAATTTTTGTCCAAACAAAATCCAAAATAATAAAAAAGGCCACAGGACGTAACACATCCTCTAAATTTTTGGTAGAAAACACGGTCATCTTGTTATTAATATTAATGTTTGATTGCGAATCAAAAATCCCGGCAAGAGAACCCTTAATGTATTTCTCTAATCTTTCCGCCATCCCCTTAGCCTCTGGTTCTTCCGCACCAATTAAAACCTTATACAAATCTTCCATTACGGGAGGTTCTTTGCGTTGAGTATCGGGATCACTAGTAACACCCTTTATTCTATATGTCTCTATAAGAGCGCGATCTAAAATCGCCTCTTCAGTAGGAGACACCTCACCAAGCATGAGTTTAAATAACGTATGCAAAGACAAAAGTTTTTGACCAAGTTCGTTTTCACCCTCAACAGCAATTCCTGATAAATCAAAAGGATTTACCTTAGAAGGTGAGTTAGTAGAAAAGTTAATATAGTCCCCACCGACCGCTTCGCACAAAGCTTTGTACTCTTCTTCAACATCAATAACTAAAACTTCAGCACCAAAAACCAATGACCTTATTGCCTCAAGTTTTACAACATACGATTTACCTGCACCGGACTTTGCAAAAACCACAGTGTTAGCATTTTCCATTGAAAACCTATCAAAAATAACTAGGGAACCGTTGTGTCTGTTTATGCCGTACATAATGCCGTCATCGGAGGTAAGATCAGATGAAGTAAATGGAAAGGTTGTTGCCAGTGAGGTTGTGTCCATGTTTCTGGTAATCATTAGCTTATCCAAGGAAGTTGGAATAGTTGACTGAAAGGCTTCCTCCATTTGGAGAGTGGCGTTTTTTGAAATTAAAAGCAAAGAACCTAAGGTTGCCTCAAGCTTAGCAGAAATATTATTTAGTTCTTCAACAGATTCTCCCGGAATTGTGATATAAAAAGAAAACTGGAAAAACTTTTCAACTCCTTTAACAATTTGTTCCTGCAAAGAGTGAGCATCTTCCAATGCCGCAACTACCGCCGGATCCTGAAGCTTCCCCTTCTCTTGGTTAGACATAACGGTAGCTTCCATCTCGGTCATTTTTCTACGCAAATCATCCAACACACCTTTAGCCTTAACAGGGTAATAAAACATGGAAATATCCAAAGTGTGATCAAAGTTTATTACGGGAGACAACCAGTTTGCACCAACAAATCTAGGATACCCGGAAACAAATACCGTTCTATAAAAAGTGTTTCCGATCTTTAAATGATTAAAATCAACTTCCAAAGCCGATGGAGCAATAATGTCACGCACATTAATCATACCCTGTGCCAACACTTCTCCCGAACTCTTCTCAGTTGTTTCGACTTCTTGTTTTTTCTTACCTATAAAAGATAACGGTGGTAATGCAGGTAATTTCATATTATTCCTCTAAGATAGCCGGGCTTACGATGGCCGTCTTGTAATCATCTATGTTTGTTCTAATCCTTTGTCCATGAACAGAACTCGGGTTATAAATATCAAAATATAACTCAACTAACTCTTGAGTGGTAAGCATACGGGCTTTTACGCCAAGTCTATTAAACTCCCCAACCACGTGATCCACCTTTGGCATAAGCTCAGTTCGGGCGCTTTCCAAAGAAGCGGCTACATTAACACGTATTCTTTTGTTATGCGTACCAAACAGTTTTGTGATCCATTCAAAGGGGGATGAGCCTTTTTCCCGTTCAAATCCGGTACCGGTTGACACAACTACATAAAACTTTTTATCCAAAACTAAGTTATTTTTAATAAAATCCTGAACAAATTTTCTATACGACTCGGCTTGCTTTTTTAGAAGAGGGTCGGTTTGTTTATCTTCTATTCTTTTCACTTTTTCAATATATTTTGTAATATCCAGTCTTTTTGAACGCACCACCACCTGAACCGGAAAAGTTATAGAGTTTAACAACATGGAAAAAGAAGCGATAATGGCATCCTGCTCAATCTCGGAAAGTAAATCAAAGTTTACGGCAGTTGTTTGAAGTACAGCACACACTCCCCCGTTTTTTAAAATGACCAAATCGTTTTTGATATCTTCAATATCTAAATGATCTTGAGTTGTTGCGTTAGTAAATGGTGTCATAAATTTTGCTTTCTATTTGCCAGAAAATTCAAGAGGGGGAATAACCTCTCCTTTCACGTTCAAAGAAATTATATCAAATGTAAGGTCGGTTTTATGTACTTGATCTACCTCAACTGTGTATTTACCGTTTATTAGCGGGGTAATTAACGAAAATTGACCCAGAGTATTTGTCTTAGATGCCCTAACAGCCTCACCTCGATCATTCTTTGTTATAACAACAATCCCTTCGATTCCCCCACCTAAAGAGTCTTTTACAATACCGGTTAATACATTTGGTTTTGAAGTCAAAGGTGCAACTTTAGCGTAAGAAGGCGCAACTGAATTTACATGTTCCTGGGTACCGACATAAATTGGGGTAATTGCTTCCTTTTTAACCTTTAGATCGTCCAGCTGATGCTTTAGGGTTTTTAACTCGGTTACTAATCTTTCATTTTCTTTCTTAAAAGAGCCGGCTAGATTATCAATTACGAGTTCGGGTTCAGGAACTGCCGGTACCTGATGCAAAGATGGCTGAGACTGCACAGGCGGCATCATGGGTGATGGAGATGTGGTTTGGAAAGGGACCGAAGCGGGTTGCGCAGGTGATACAGGTGCCACAGTAACAGCACTTCTGGTTTGTGCTTTTTTGTATTCCTCACTTCCTTTGATTTGTTCGATTAGCATGTTTAATTGAGAAGTTTTTTCTGCAATATCTTTTTCAATATCAACCTCTGCGGATGTTTGAATAACTTTTTCACCCCTAATAGGCAAAATAATTTCACCTTGTTTTGGTAATAA
>CAYRWK010000048.1:0-5721 GCA_964427965.1 uncultured Candidatus Saccharibacteria bacterium
ACGTTAAACATACTTACCAACATCCTATCCGAAATAATTATCTTCATAACCGTCACGGTCTATTTTTTTGTCACAAACCACGTGTTGCTGTTTAAGAAACTTGGTTTTACCAGAGTTCAACTTGATATCCCCTATGACAAAGAAGCAAATCTTGTATTAATCGCCAAAGTAAACAACGTAGATAAAGAAGGAGCGTATGTATTTCCCCAAACATCTAAAACAGATTACGGTTGGAGTGAAGCTAGCATGGTAAATGGGGAGGAATTGGGTCTATTAAGACATCAATATTGTCCAAAAAAGTTTTTAGGTCTTGTAAACTCTTCAAGATTTTCCAGAAAGATTTATGAATTAGCCTACGTTAAGGTTTCAAAAGCGTGCATTGAGGAAGCTATTAACGATAAAACAATACCATGGAAAAAAAGCGATGACGGCAGCTATTATAGGATTGTTGGTGTGGAATACATTGAAGCCAAATTTGCCAAACCAAGTGAAGCATTAAAAATAGCACAAGATGGGTGTGTTAACGGTACCCTACAAAACCCAACCAGAGCAAAAACTTATAAAATGAGTTTGGATAAGCTGGCAGTAGTATTTCCTAATCTGCTAGGCTAAATACCCAACAAGTTCTTAACCAAAAACCTAACCACCAAAGGACCCATTCCTCCAGGAGATGGCGAAACAAAGCCTAAGTGATCGCATCCCGCCTCAAGCTGTAAATCCCCAACTGTTTTACCTTCAACAACAGACGACCCAAAGTCGACAACGTGGCAACCGGGTTTAACATCCCTGCATTTAACCAGGTTTGGACTGCCGGCACTTAATACTAGCAACTGATAATTTAAAGGAACATTAGGTTTGTAGTTGTCAATGATTGTCATACCTGCCCCCAAAATTTTGGCATAATGAGCAATTGGTTTACCCACAAGGAACCCTTGCCCAATAACTGCAACATCCATATTATTTAAATTTATATCGTTTGTTTCTAAAAAATACTTAAAAGCTCTCACAACCGGAGGAAGTTTTGCTAAAGACGGCGTGTCTAAAAAAGTATTTTCATAAAATGCCACCTGAGAGGCCGGTGACAAAAAGTCCACATCTTTATCTGCAGGAATTAGGGAGAGTAAGGAATTAAACTCAGGTCTTGGCAAAGGAAGTTGAATTATTCCCCCACCGACATTAGTATCACTAAAAACTCTTTGGACAATTTGAGCTGTTTCATCATAAGAAAGATGCTCTTCAATAGGAGTATAAACAACCTCAAGACCCAGTCGCTGGCATAACGCTGTTTTTAAGTTAATGTATTTTTCAGAAGAGTCGTTTTTTCCAATCTGAATAATAGCCAGCTTTGGTTTTGCACCAAATGCCCCACCTCTGGTTGCTAAATAGGTTTGAATATCTTGTTCCAGTTTTTGAGCGTGAAGTTTTCCATCAAAGAGAATCATGCTGATATTATACACAAAAGCTCCGGGTTTTACCCCGGAGCCTTTAACAATAAATGCGTTCCCGATGTGCCGAGCCACTGACGTGAATCCCATAAATGGGCACGTGGGATCTGATGTTTAACCCCTAAGGATTAAGCAATATGGAGATCCCCTAAAAGCAAAAACGTTGAGAAATCAACTGTTCAGCTTTGACGAACACACCAGGAATTTGAGATGTTGCCATCTGTATTTAATATAACATTTTTCAAAAAGCAGTCAAACAAAAATAGATAAAAATACAACGGATATAATAATATAAATTGGTTGTAGGTAAAAGAAAAACTCTAAGTCAATGAGTGCAGTTAAATCCCAAAAAGTTTAAAAATACTGTTAGCTACAACACCTAGAAGATTTCCCGTAAAATTTGTAAAAACCAAAAACAGTAATACAAAAATTCCATAAGGCGCCATCTGCACCCATTGCACAGAAAGATATCCCGGCAGTAACCCGTTTACAACTTTAAATCCGTCTAAAGGATGTAGAGGAATTAGGTTAAATACCCCAAGAATAATATTGTAGTAGGCGGCAAACTTAAAAAGAGCGGCGATAAAAAGAACAATATTCCCGGAAGCTAGGTTTGAAACAAGAAGTTTTGTTAATAAAATAAACACCAATGCAATTACAAAATTTGCAAAAGGTCCAGCAAAAGAAATTATCGCAGCGTCCCTTTTTGGATTTTTTAGATACATTGGGTTAAAAGGAACCGGCTTTCCCCAGCCAAATCCTGCGACTAACATTAATAAAGTCCCAACCGGATCAAGATGAGCCAGTGGGTTTAAGGTAAGCCTTCCTAAAGATTTTGCAGTGGGATCCCCCAACTTATCTGAGGCGTAGGCATGAGCAAACTCATGAATTGCCAAAGACACAATTAACACCATCGCTAAAAAAAGAAAGACCAAAGGGTTTTGAAACAACAAGCTGATAAGCATACCGGCATTATACCATCCAAACCACCCATCGAATTTTACGGTACTTTATGTTAAAATCTCGAAATGAATGCAGTCGTAGGTTTTTTTAAAGAAGCATACCAGGAACTGTTAAGAGTGCAGTGGCCTTCAAAAAAGGACACCATCCGCTTGACTCTGTACGTAATAGGTGTTAGTTTAGCGACTGGAATTCTTGTTTCAGGACTGGACTATTTGTTTAAAGAAGTTCTGAAAGTTATGCTCTAAATTTTGTATCAAAGCAAATGACAGATATTGACCAAACAACAACCGAAAATACTGATAAAACCGCCGACACCGGTATTGTCACAATTGCAGAAAGCACAAATCCTGATGCCAAGTGGTATGTTGTGCATACATACTCCGGTCATGAAGGCAAAGTTGCAGTAACTCTTAAACAACGTGTAGAAGCCGGTGGCTTTACAGACAGAGTTTTTAAGATATTTATCCCCCATCAAGAAAAGATAGTCATATCAGAAGGCAAGAAACGCTCCGTAGATGAAAGATTATTCCCAGGTTACGTTATTGTCCAAATGGTAATGAGCGACGATGCATGGCATATTGTAAGGTCTACAAGAGGCGTCACAGGCTTTGTGGGAACCGGTACAACTCCTACCCCACTTCCGGAAACTGAAGTTAGAGCTTTAATGAAATTTACCAGAATGGAAGCTCCAAAATTTGAAGCTAAGTTTAATGTTGGGGATTCTGTTAAAATCACGGACGGACCTTTTGCTGAGTTTTTAGGCAAAGTTGATGAGGTTAATGAAGAACAAGGTAAAGTTAAAGTATTAGTATCTGTATTTGGCCGTGAAACTCCTGTAGAATTGGACTTCATGCAGGTTTCCAGCATTTAGGTATTTAAAAATATATAATAGAAGGACTTAATATATGGCAGTAAAGATTAAAAAAGTAAAAGCAATCGTAAAATTAAACATCCCAGCCGCAAAGGCTACTCCCGCTCCTCCGGTTGGTCCGGCTCTTGGTCAGCACGGTGTTCCTCTTATGGACTTCTGCAAGGAATTCAATGCCAGAACAGCTAAAATGGGCGATGACATTATTCCGGTGGTACTAACTGTTTTTGAAGATAGGTCTTTTACATTTATTACAAAAACACCTATAACTTCAAGACTTATCTTAAAGACCATGAAGAAAGAAAAAGGTTCGGGAGTTCCCAATAAAGATAAAATCGGTTCCATTACAAGAGCTCAAGCAGAGGAGATTGCAAAGATTAAAATGTCTGATTTAAACACCAAAGACATGGATGCCGCTGTTAAAGTAATTGAAGGTACAGCCAGATCGATGGGTGTAAAGATAGAGGGCTGAGTATGAAAAAAATAACAAAGAAATCAACCGAAAAACAAGAAAAAGTTAAAGACATGACCGTCTATTCCTTTGAGGATGCTTTAAAAAGAGTTAAAGAAACCGCTAAAGCTAAATTTGACTCTACTATTGAGTTGCACGTTAATCTTTCCCTGGATAAAAAGGCTGAACAACAGAGTGTTAGATTTACTACTGTTTTACCACATGGAACAGGTAAAACTAAAAAAGTGGCAGTACTTGCTTCCAAAAAAGTTGCTAATGCTGACTTAGAATTGTCAGAATCTGACATAGATAAGTTGGCCAACAGCACCATAAGACCCAAAGTTGACTTTGATGTATTAATTGCAGAACCAAGATTTATGGCCAAACTTGCCAAAGCCGCCAAAATTTTAGGACCAGCAGGAGTTATGCCAAATCCAAAAACCGGAACCGTTAGTGAAGACGTTGAAGGCGCAGTGGAACAGGTTAAAAAAGGTAAAATAGAAATTAGAACTGAACCTAATGCAACAAATATCCACACAATTTTGGGCAAAAAAAGCTTTGAGGATAATAAGCTTATTGAAAACTACAAAGAGGTCATTTCATCCATTAAAGCCAACAAGCCACAAAAAGCTAAACCCGATTGGATAAGATCAATCTTTGTGGGATCAACCATGGGTCCATCATTTAGCGTTAAAGTAGAGTTATAAGTTAAAGGCTACAACCCAAGGTAGATATTAACTACATCCCCCGCAACCTTCATCACCCCACGATCTATTTTTATTTCCTTTCTTGTGGGAAGACCTTCGTCCAAAATTATGTAGCTATTAATCAGACTGACAAAATTTGCATGCTGAGGTAATACGTCAAAAACACCTTTGTCGTTTACAGAGGTTACCGAAGAAACTTTTCCATCAAACACTTCCCTACTACTTCTACTAAGGATTTTGATCTTTAAGGGGTGGAGTAGCTTGGTTTTATCTACAAAGTTATTTTTCTGCATCTGAAATTGTTGATATAAACATAAACTTATTTTCGGGAATATTATCCATCTCACCATCCAAAATTCTTCTAACTCCGGCTACTGTGTCTTGTAATTTTACATACACTCCGGCACGACCTGTCTGTTCTGAAGAGACAAAAAAGTTTTGTGTCATGAAGTTTTTAATTTTTAGAGCTCTTTTATAGACATTTCTATCTTCGTCAGTAAGTTCTGACTCCCCCACCAAAGAAACAATTCTTTCTAAAGACATGGCTTTTGATAACAAGCTTTGGGCTTTAGTAGCAACATAATAGTGGACAGGATCTACTTTTTGAAGATTTAACGAACTGGACGTAGAGTTTAAAATATCTACTGCAGGAAACCTACCTTCTCTATAAATATCTCTGGATAAAACGATAGCTGAGTCCAGATAATCGTATACCGCTTGAACACCTTGATCTAATAAGTCATCAGCAGGCATGTATATTGCCTCTATGGTTGTAATTGACCTATCTTTGTTTGACACAAGTCTTTCGTGGATTGCGGCCATTTCGGAGCTTAGACTGGGTTGATAACCATCCTCTGAGGGAATTGAGTTCATAAGAAGTGACAACTCGTTACCAGCTTGGGCAAATCTAAAAATATTATCTATAAAAAATAAGACATCTTTACTCATTTCATCCCTAAAGTATTCAGCTTGTGTAACAGCACTGAATGCCGTTAAAAACCTTATAGAAGAGCTGTCGCCCATGGAACTAAGTGTTAGTAAAACATGGTCTAATACTCCCGTTTTCTTTAATTCTCTGTAAAGTTCATGACCTTCTCTTGTTCTTTCTCCAATACCACAAAAAACCGAGACGTTATGCTCCTTGTCCTTATTTACAATGTTATGCAATATTTCAGTTAGCAAAAGGGTTTTACCAACACCAGATCCCCCAAAAAGCCCTGTTTTACCGCCTTTAACTAATGGGGTAAATAAATCAATAACCTTTATACCTGTTTCAACCAAAGGTTG
>CAYRWK010000049.1:0-5583 GCA_964427965.1 uncultured Candidatus Saccharibacteria bacterium
ACTTGCGGAAGATCTACGCCATGGCTAAACGAAGAAGAAATGGCAGATGTCTTAAACGCCTGGGTGGTTTTGGAAAAAGGTAGTAGCGATGACACTGATCATATATCTCCGGTAACTACCAGCTGTTGGGGCGGTGATCCTTATTCCCACGATGAAATGGCTGAAAAAGCTAAGAAGTATGGGGGTAAGTTTACAGACGTTGAATTTGATGATGTAGAAATAAGTAACGGAGGATACACCTCTAAAATTACTTTTAATACCAACCGAGGTAAAGTAGAAATTGATGGAGCAGAGTTTAAGAAAGTATTTAACCTTAGAGCTCCCGGTTATATTTCTATCAAAAACAAACTTTACGACATTGTAACCAAGTAGCAAGCAGGATGCTATAATAATTTCATGACAGCAGCAATCCTATCGGCGTTTGTAAAAGATCCACCTCACACTTCATTTGACGGTGAGGACAGTGGTGAGAAGGTAACTTATGTTTTACGAAAAAGCTTTATCACAAACATAGGTTGGATTTTTTTAACACTCTTGTTTATTTTTATCCCTGCCTTTGTTAACACCCTTTTTGTCGCATTGGATATTGAATCCCCCGGGTTCATTTCCTCAAATTTTGCTTTTATATTAAACGCCGCGTGGTACTTATTTACCTTTGGATACATCTTTGAACGCTTTTTAAACTGGTTTTTTAACGTATACATTATTACAAACAAAAGAATAGTCGACATGGACTTTTACAGCTTTTTATATAGAAAAGTATCAGACGCACCACTTAGAAACATTGAAGATATAACCTACGATGTAAAAGGTTACATGGCAGCGCTCTTTAACTACGGAGATGTCACCATTCAAACAGCCGCTGAACGCAGAGAATTTGATTTTGCCAGTGTCCCAAACCCATCCCGAGTAGCCGATATTTTGTCTGATTTGGTAAAGGAGATAAAAGGTCATGTCTGATCCCATTAGTAATTTTATTGCCAATTTGTTTACACCCGCAGGCTTTACCGATTTACTGCGATTTGTAGTCATAATAATAGAAGCACTATACGTCATCTTTTCTATTCTAGTGGTGCGTCAAGTTAATTTGCTAAACAAAAGCTTTAAAACTGAATCCGCCGGTCTTTTTAGCATGCTTTCATACGTTCATCTGTTTTTGTCTTTTTTGTTGCTGTTGATCTCTATTAGCATCCGCTAATTTTTTATTGAAATGTTTCGAAAACTGACTGCCAAAATTCAAAAAATCAATCCGATCCTGCCGGCTAACACCAACAGGTTTGCAAACGTTTTAGCAATTGATCCTGGAGATGAGTTACTGCTTGAAAAAAGAGGAACCATTTACACTGTTTTTGATATTTCAAGTGCTGAAGAATTTGATACGGCTTTAGTTAGCAAAGTTGTTGCAGATGTATTACATGATTCATACTATCAGTCGGATAATATTTCCCCTATTCAATCTTTAGAAAAAGCAATAGTGGATGTGAGGGATAAAGTTACAAAACTTACAAATGAGTCTATTAGAACCCGTGAGGCTACTGTAACTTTTAATATCTTAGCGGGCGTACTGTGGGGCAATGTGATGTATGTGGTTTGTTACGGCAATGCTTCCAGCTATTTAATGCGGGAAGGGGTGGTAAAGCCGATAAGTTCAAACAGTGAGGGTCACTTTTCTGCGGCATCAGGTGTTGTTAAAAACGATGATGTGGTAATTTTAGCCTCCCAAGCTTTTGTTCAAAACGTCCCTCCCGAAAAACTATTAAACACCTCAGTTTCTATGGATAATCTATCTCTTGATTGTGCCGCACTACTTATAAAAGTAGAAGTAGACACACGATTTGGTGAGACGGAAGTGATAGATTTTGGCACAAAAGAAACATCTAAAAAATCTGATTCTAATTTTAAAAAGAAACTGGCAGATATTGTTACTAAGTTTAAAAATACATTTATTAAATCCAAAGGCGCTTCCGATCTTGATATTAGACTTAAACGAGGAATGGGCAGAAGAGAAAAGGTTACAACAATTGCAGTCATCGCAGGTATTCTATTTGTAGCATCCATACTGTTTACAGCGCTTCTTAACTCAAAATCTCAGGATAAAAAAGATGAAAAAGCAAACAAGTCCGATCAAGTATCTAATGTAGATGGCGAGGTAGCTTCAGCCTCCAACGAAACACCCGACACAAGTAAAGATGAGGAATTTAAAATTAAGCGTATTACTCCAACTGCTTTTTACGATATTAGTATGGTGGACGTGTCAGCAAATCCCACATCAATTGCAGTACTAAAAGATACAGTTGTTGTGGCTGATAAAACTTCCGGAAAAGTGTATGAGTCTTCTACCTCTACTCCAAAATTTACTTCTCTGGAACCGACTTTTGCCGGTATTAGCCATTTGGAAAATGTAGATGGAGACCTTGGGTTTAGAGATACCGAGGGATATAAGTTTTATAACTCGGGTTCTGCAAAAATAGTTGACTCCTTTAAGATAGGTAATTTGGATGTGACAGCAACATATTTAGGTAATGTTTATTCTATTGAGGGCGACACCCTTACAAAACACACTAAAGATAGCAATACTGTTTGGGCACAAAATGAAGACTTAAAAGGCGCTAAGTCTATGTCTATTGCCGTTAGTATTTTTGTGCTTAAAGATAACGAATTGCTAAGTTTTACCAAGGGGGTTAAGGATGACTTTAAAATTACAGGTTTAGATAAAGGTCTTTCTAACGCCGTGCAGGTAGTAACAAGCTATGACTTTGACAACATATATATTGCCGATGCCGGTAACTTTAGAGTTGTTGTTACCGATAAAACAGGTAAAGTGGTGGCGCAGTATATTAATAAGTCTACTGACAGTTGGAAGAACATAAAAAGCATAGGGGTTTCATCGGATGAGAAGTCGCTATTTTTGTTAGATGGGACTAGGGTTTATCAAATTTCCCTCTAAAAAACTTTGTAAATAAATAATGGGAATATTCTACTAGGATTAGAGTTTTGGATGTTGACCAAACGGCTTTTACCTCGTAGAATGCATTTCGTCTAAGCAAAGGGTACATAAGGAGGGTAAAATGTTAGAACAAAAACTAATTAAGGAACATTTACAAAGGTTTGTGTGTTATAAATGCGGTGGAAGCTTGGAACAAGCTAAGCTTATGACTATAAGCGATGCTCCGGTAGCATTTGTTGTAGCTGCTGTTTGTCCTAAATGTCAAAGCGAAAGTGTTTTGACTATTACTGCGGCTGGATCGGGTGCAATGCCTTTGATTTCGGATTTAAGTGCTGAGGAAATCAAAAAATTTATGATAGAAAAAAGTGTTACTTATGATGATTTATTTAGTTTGCATAAATTGCTAGAGAAAAAAGCTATATGGAACTTATTGCACAAAAAAGAGAAAAATTTGGAAAACAAGTAAAAAAGTTAAGAACCGATAGGCAGATTCCTGCTGTTATGTTTGGTAAAGGGTTGGAATCTACTCCCGTAACTATTGAATTAAATAAGTTTATTAAGGTTTACGACACGGCTGGTGAAAACACCCTTGTAGATTTAAATATTGATGGCACCACAGAAAAAGTACTTATTAAAGATGTGCAGTTTGAGCCGGTAACTGGGGCTCCTATTCATGCAGGTTTCCATAAAGTTAACTTAAAAGAAAAGATTTCTGCAGAAGTACCTGTTGAGATCATTGGTGCTGATAAGAATGAGCTTGTAAAAAGCGGTGCAGGTTTGGTTTTGACCTTACTTAACGAAATTACGGTTGAGGCTTTGCCTTCTGACTTGCCTTCAAAATTTGTTGTGGATGTATCGAATATTACCGAAATCGGAGATGCCATAACCGTCAGCCAATTAGAATACGATAAAACCAAAGTCGAATTGCCAGGTTATGAACCGGATGATGTTATTGTAAAAATTGATAATGCTGTTATGGCCGAAGAGCCTGAAGAAGAGACTGTTTCTGAGGCTGAGGCTTTGGCTAAGGTTGAAGCTACTGAGGAGTTAAGTGAGGAAGAAAAGAAAGCTAGAGAAGAAGCTAAAGCTAAGGAAGAGGGTAAGGATTCGAAGGAAAAGAAATAGCGCAAAGCTTATTGACCGGCAAGTCTGTAGCCCTGTCCTCGAACAGTTTGAATGTATGAACCGCTAATTCCCTCGTTTTCCAGTCTTGTTCTTAACCTTTCCATGGTTTTTGAAACTGCATAATCTGAAAATTCTGAATTATCTGAGTTAAACATAGTTCCAATCTCATCAACAGTTAGTGTTTTGTCTGGTTTTGCAATCATTGCTTTAAGGATTTGCATGTACCTTGGGTTTTTTAAATCAACTTTTCTGCTATCTACAAGTACGGCGTCGTTTTTAACTTCAAACCCGAAGGGTTTTGTACTTACACCAATGTTTTTTACAAATTTATCACTTTCAACAATTCCCTTACTCTTAACCTTTTTTCTTAAATTTTTCAATAGGGGGTGGTACCTTTTACCTGTTATTTGAGACATTTCTTTAGCAAATGTCGAACATGTTAAAAACCAATCCTCAATAGCAGAGCTTTCAGACCAGCTGGTAAGAAGTTCCTCCTGAGAGCGTTTTCTTAGTAAGCTTCT
Source organism: uncultured Candidatus Saccharibacteria bacterium (assembly GCA_964427965.1). Classification (GTDB taxonomy): domain Bacteria; phylum Patescibacteriota; class WWE3; order UBA101185; family UBA10185; genus CAYRWK01. The sequence continues at coordinate 4,594 of CAYRWK010000049.1, forward strand.
GATAATAATGTTAACTATTGTTTGCTCACTTGCGTCTTCTCGTAGCGTCATAACGATGGTGTTTGTAGCCGGTAAAAAAGATGCTATGGTCCCAAGTCTGCTGGGGTAGATCACAAGGTTTGTAGGTATAGAAAAGGGTAGCGCCTTGGATAAAGCTTTATAGATTTTAGGATTAATTTTATCCCATGCTTTTTTAACTTTTGAAATATCCCAACATTCTTTGGATTTAACGGTTGCGTTGTAAATAGTTTCTATTTGCTGTCTTTGAAACTTGGTTAGTTTTAGTTGGTAAGGAATTGTTGGTTTTTCTACGTATTTAAAATCTTTTCTAGTTTCCCAAAAGAAAGGTATTGATTTGTAGTCGTAGTCAGGAATAACAACATTAATATCGTATTTTTGGATATTTTTGTGGGAACTATAGCTTGTGAATTTTTTGTCTGAATACGGATCTAGTCTAAAACTATTTATCTGATAAAAACCGTTTTCAACCAGCATTAAATTGCTGGCTAAGCGGTCTAGCTCTATATCCATTGAAAATATCCAATTGGTGTTAAAACCCGTCATTCAGGGATTATCCTATAGTATCTAGTGGTTGTCAAAATGGTGTCAAGCAATGGATTTTCAGGGTTTTAGTATATGAACCTATAGCAAATGAGTAAAAATCTCTCAAAAAGGAGGAGAGGATGAAGACAAAATACGTGGTTTTACTTACCATTCTGACTGCCCTCCTTTTGGGAGGGTGTGACGCGGGGGTCATCACCGATCCCTGTGTAGATGGAACTCCACTTGCAGGTGGAGAGCAGGTTTGCGTGCACGGGGTGAGGTATGTAAATGACCTTAACCCCGCGTTTGCGCAGGAGAGACCCTATTGTGAAAGCATCGGAAGGTGTCTTTCACAAATAGGTATAACAACTCCCACCATGGTAGACATTTCTGGGCCTAATAGACATTTTGTGTTGGTGAGAATGATAGTTTGACTTGTATTAGCAA
>CAYRWK010000050.1:0-5136 GCA_964427965.1 uncultured Candidatus Saccharibacteria bacterium
ATAAAAAATATAAATACTTACTACATACTCTGGTTGTAACGGTTTTAGTGTTTCTTTACGGCATATATCTATCTGATATCTATATAGCAATGGCGCTAGTAGCAACGGTTGCGGGTACTTTTCTAGTTCAATATCCGTATTACAAGCCCAGACACTTTTTTACTAATAACTTGCTTCCTGTGCATCTTGTAGTTGGTAGTGTTTTATCTTTATATTACTTTCCAAATCTTGCTTTGCCTGTAAAAACTCTATTTGTGGTTTTAAGCGGGATAGGTTTTTATATTGTTTCTTTAATAAATAATGTGTTTTTAGTAGTGGAGGAGAAGAAAGAGACTATTCCTTTGTACCGGGTGGCTGTGACGTGGAGTCAGATTATATTTATTGTTGTTGCCATACCCTTTTTTGCGGGAGGTTTTAAATTGCCTTTAATATCGGTGTTTCAAGCTCTAATGGTTTCAGCTTCAGCGTTTTTATTTTCTTACTATCAAATTTGGATTTTGGGTTTTGATCCGGACGCCAAGCAGGTTAGGGGAGCGGAGGGTCTTATGCTTGCGTGCCTTAATGCTTTTTTTATTTTTGTAGCTTCCTTTAGCGTATCTTTCTTTCCAACGGAGTCTTTTTTACGCAGTTTGTTTGTAGCATCAGTTTTGATGTTTACACTAAACTATCTATTTAATCATTTAAAAAATAGTGTAACAAAAAAATCTTTAGCGGGGTCCATTCTTATTACGGTTTTCTTTTTCCTTTTACTTTTTGTATTTCGCCCCTAACAAAAACCCTGGGTGACGGGGGAGCAGGGGATCTAACTATCAACCTATAGTATTGAGTGCTAAAAATATCCCAACGTCTGTACGATTGTCATATTACTATAGGGTAGGTTTGTCATAGTTTTGTACTGCGGCTGTGCCGAGTTGTTGGTATAGCAAGGTTTTATCCACTGTAAGGTTGTCATAGTCACTTTCTGTAACATTGTCATACATCCTCAAGAGGGAAGAGTGTGGATAACTACAGCCTTGCGGGGTTGTTTATACGTTTAAGTATTTGTTTTCATGGGTGAGTGGTAAAAACTTTAAAATACAGATTTATTATTTAATTAATTTAGAAATAAAAGAGAATAATTATTCAAAATCTATTGTTTACGAATAGATTGTTTATTTATCTCCCCTTCGTACTGCGTGTGTCTTCTTTTTGAAATCAGTCTGTTGTTCTTACAATAAGCTGTTGTAGCGATATGATGTCGTTAAATCGACATTATACGATGTCTCATGTAACTAGAGAAACTACTTCCCTCGATATAATACTTGTAGCAAAAATTTAGTTTCCAGATTTTTTTATATTTCTAAAAATATATCTATAGATAAATATCTTTCACTTCCCTCTTATCTTTATTTATTTCGTATTTCCTACCAAACTTGCGTTGTATTTTCTTCACTTTCCCCGTACGGGTTCACAGCCCAAATTTACATTTCTGTTCCCTAGCCTATTTCTACCTCTTTATGCCGTTAATCACCGGTCTTACAGGTAGGGTAAGGCTCTTTTATGTTGTAGGTACAATAAAAATACGAGATACGCTCTACAATGCCCTAGGACAGAAGTTTTCTTCCTAAACGATAAATTACTCATCTAACCATACGTACTTTCCTTAGACTCTGGCTGAATTTGCTCAATGAGGTATAATTTCCAACATGATTGAGAACCTAAGAGAGCAACTTTTTATACTTAGAAAAAAACGCGATGAAGTTATTCTAGAAAAAGGATTAGTTGCACAAGATAATAATGATTTACGCGAAAATGCAGCATTTGAATATTTGGAACAACAGGAACGTATATTAACTATAAAGATTCTTGCATTAACACAGGAAATCTCAGAATCTGTTAAGATAAGTCAAGACAAGACCAAATGACAAAATTTTCTGAAAACTCTAGCATAATTGACCTGATAATTCGCTATTTAGAACACTGTGAGGTGGAAAAGAACCTTTCTCAAAATACTATCAAGATGTATCACTTTTACTTGATGGATTTTGCTGATTGGGCTGCAGCTTTCTTGAAAAAGGAGGTCATTACACCCTCCGATGTTGATTCTGAACTTGTCAAAAAGTACAGACTTGACCTAAATAGACGTATAAGTTCAAAGTCTAACGAAGAGTTTAAACGTTCTACCCAAAAGACTTTTTTAGTGGCACTAAGGGCTTTCTTAAAGTACTTAATAGTAGAGGAAGAATTGCATGTAATGTCTCCCGATCAGATCATACTAGGTAAGTCGGAGGAACGTGTACCTAAGGTCTTGGATGACTCCCAGCTTAAAAAGCTGTTTGAAGTGCAGGATTTGAATAAGAAATCGGGGCTTCGAGATAGGGCTATTCTTGAAATGTTGTTTAGTACCGGGCTTCGTGTGAGTGAACTTGTGGGCTTGGATATTGAGGATATTAACCTTGAATCAGGTGAGTTTAATGTTATAGGTAAAGGGAGAAAGGTTCGTTTGGTTTATTTAAGTAATTCTGCTAAGGATTGGATACGTCGTTATTTAAATACACGTCACGACTCGTTTAAACCCCTATTCTTAAGATATAGTGGAAAACATATGGACACTCAGGATTTTGATGGTGAGTCGCTGCGTCTTACAGGAAGAAGTGTTGAGAGATTGGTTAAAAAGTATGTATTACGAGCAGGTATATCGGTAGATGCTACACCACATACCTTGCGTCACACCTTTGCAACGGGACTTTTGCGCGAAGGAGCTGATCTTAGGTCTGTTCAGGAGCTTTTGGGTCACGCTAACGTTTCTACTACACAGATTTATACTCATGTAACTAACAAACAGTTAAGGGATATTCACAAAAAGTTTCATAAAGACGTGGAATGAGTTTATAGTTAGTTGTTTTCTATTACCATTACATCGTGCGCGCCGTTTTCCACAATTCCTGAGTTGGTAACCCGTACAAATTTGGCATTTCTTTTTAGCTCTTTTAAGTTTCTTGCTCCGCAATAGCTTAAACCGGATCTAACTCCGGCTAGTATGACTTGAACATACGGTTCCAGATAGCCTTTGTATGGTACAAGTGACGATATCCCCTCTATTTGAACTGTGTAGTTGGCATTTTTATCCGAGGAGTCTCTTTGAACATGTTTTTTCTTTTCTTCACTAGAAGCTGACCCGCTATATTTTTTATATTTCTTGCCATTTACGATGACCAGCTCTCCCGGGGTTTCGTGGACTCCGGCAAATAAGAATCCGCACACCATAGCCGAGGCTCCAACAGCCAGGGCTTTTACGATGTCGCCTGAGTTTCTAATGCCGGCGTCAGGGATAAAGGTCTTTTTATGGCGTTTTGCGGCTTTTGCCACTTCAATAAGGGAAGCAAACACCGGAAGACCGCATCCTGTAACAATTCTTGTTGAACAAATTGGACTGCCCCCTATTCCTACTAAGATTGAGTCAGCCCCCGCCGAATATAAGTCATCTGCACATTCCTCTGTTGCAGCAATGCCTGATATTATTGTGATTTTATCCCCGAATCTTCTTTTTAACTTTTTGGTAGCGTCAATGGATTTTTGCATGTGCCCATGAGCGACATCTATGTTTATTACAGTTGCTCCTGCTTTAACTACTGCCTCGGCTCGTTCCATCAAAAAGCCGTTTTTTACGCCAACTGCCGCTGCTACGGTTACTCCCGCCTTTTTAACTTTGGCTACTTTGTCGGCTTGTACATCCACTGTGTCAAATCTTGGTAAAATTCCAAGTCCCCCAAGCTTTCCCATAGCTATTGCCATGTCAACTCCTGTAATGGAGTCCATTTTTGTGCTTATTAGGGGCATTTTTAAGGTTAAGTTCTTAGAGATTTTACTGGTCAAATCAACTTCAGAACGCGAATCTATTGCCGAATATTGTGGCACTAAGAGTACGTCGTCAAACGATAATGCAAGTGGAAGTTTATCAAACACGAAAGTGAGTTTAATATTTTTTTGATTCAAACACAAGACTTTTTATAGGTTCAAAACTCTTGCGGTGTAAATCACATATTCCGTACTTGTTTATAGCCTCAATATGCTGTTTTGTGCCGTAGCCTTTGTGTTTATCAAAGCTGTATTTTTGATAAATTTGGTTGCTGGCGTGTAGATTTTCCATTAAAGTGTCTCTAAAAACTTTAGCAATTATTGAAGCTGCTGCAACACTTATGCTTATATTGTCGCCATGGATTATATTGGTTTGAACTTCATCCGGTAGAACCTTTATTTTAAAAGCATCGGTAATAATGTGTTGAGGTTTGTGGGTTAATGTGGTTATTGCGTTAAAAAAGCCTACCTGTGTGCACTTGGATATTCCCCACTGGTCTATCTTTGTGTTTTCCAGTATTTGAATGGAGTATGAAATGGCGTTTTGTTTTATAAAATTTGCAAGTTCCAACCTTTTTTTTGGTTGAATTAGTTTGGAGTCTTTAATTTGGTTGTATAGGCCTAGAGGCGCTGATGAGACGTCGTTATTTGTGTTAGTTAGGTGGGTTGGGTTTAGTATAACTGCCCCAACAACCATTGGCCCCGCTAAGCATCCCCTACCCACTTCATCAACGCCTGCAATTAGCTCAATGCCTTTGCTAATTAGTATAAGTTCGTGTGTTAAAAGATGGTTTTCCATAAGCCTCGTACTCTTGTTCAGGCTCCTCTCTTACTTTGTATACCTCTCGTCTATGTCCAATCCATTTTATTTCTACAGTGTTTTTATCAAGTTTTTCCAAAATGATGCGGTAATCCCCTACCCTGCATTTGTGAAGGCCCTTCAACTCTCCGCTAAGTGGGATTATGGTCTCGTTGTCTGTTGCAATAGTTTCCAAACATGCATTTACTCTATCTCTGGCTGTAGAATCAAGCCTTTTTAGACCTTTTTTGGCTTTTGTGGTTAGTTGCACTTTTATCATTTTTGTAATTAATTGGGCGTCCAAGAACTTTTTCTAAAGGTGTTACTCTTCCGGCTTTAGAGTCCTTATCGCTCTGAATAAGGTCTTCTATAAATCCTGGAATCATAAGCATTTCCATGGTCTCTAAAAGTCGTTCATACTCGGTTAACTGAACAACTCTCATGCCATTTTCAATTTTTATAGGTCTGTTTGGATATATATTTTCCATGCCAGTAAGCTA
>CAYRWK010000051.1:0-4655 GCA_964427965.1 uncultured Candidatus Saccharibacteria bacterium
TTGAGCATAACTTGGATGTTATCACTAATTCGGATTGGATTATTGATCTAGGTCCCGAGGGTGGTGATAATGGGGGTAGAATATTGTTTGAAGGAGATATCACTTCACTTAAGCAATTTGATGGTCTTTCCTATACTGCTGATTCTTTGCGAGCATACGGTAAGAAAACTAAGTAACTAAAATATATGGATCATGTTGCGATCATGACAAAAGGCAGTGGGTATATAGAGAAAATTTTAGACGGTGTAAAAACCATAGAATCCCGTTGGTATGTTAATAAAATAGCTCCTTGGGATAAAATCTATTCCGGTGAAATGATTTACTTTAAATACGCAGGTAGTTCTATTATTGCTAAAGCTGAAGTTGCGGAAGTTGAACAGTTTGATAAGTTAACTCTAACAAAGATTCACACTATTTTGAGTGAGCACGATCGTGCACGAAAAATTGGTTTTGATCCGATTAAGCTTGAGAACGAAGACCCCGAGTATTATTCCAAAAAGCACTACTGCATCTTAATTCACCTTATAAATCCTACCAAGATAGAGGAATTTAATATTGATAAAAAAGGGTTTGGAGTGAGTTGCGCTTGGATGTGTGTTCCTGATATCAACAAAATAAAGATATGAAAAACGATATTTCCCCTGAAAAATTTGTAAAGCTTGTTGTTGATAAATATCAAAAAGCCGAAGGAATTTTTACAAATAGATTAAACGCTGAAGATCTAGCTCCTGCAAATTTGTCTGATTTACAAAAAGCTTTGTACTTTTTTTATGTGATCCAGCTGGATTATGCGATGAAATCCCAAAGGTTGTATGAAGGAGCGAAAAAGCTCTGTTCCGATATACCTAATTTTTTTACCCCGCAGGAAATTTTATCTTTGCCAGATGAAAAGTTAGCTAAAATAGTTAGTAATTATCTTAAACCTCGTTACATAAACGAAGCTGTTAGAAGATACAAACTGAACTCAAAGACGTTAATTGATAAATTTCAAGGTAACCCGATAAAAATTTTTACCTCGTCAAAAACTGCCGGTGAGTTAATGTTAAAAATAAAAAACTTTAGAGGGTTTGGACCAAAGATTGGTAACTTTTTTGTAAGAACCATGATTAATACATTTGATTTTACATATTCGGATATTGAGCAAGTTCTTCCTCCCGTAGACGTACACGATGTTAGAATTGCGCACTTAATGGGGTTTATCCAAAGTGATGAAATGATCGAAAAGAACATAAATAAGACAAAAAAACTGTGGAGCGAGGCCTGCAAAAAGGCAAATACAAGCTGGTTGTTGTTTGACAAGGCACTGTGGCTTTTAGGGTCTGAGGGTAAACCTAAAAGTAGAGAGGATATATCGCAATTAGTGGGAATTTGATTTGGATTTTCTCAACACCCTTCTACCTATCAATAGATAACCCAATCCAAAAAATACTATGCAGGCAATAACAACTCCACCAAGTTGTACCATTGAGACTTTTTGTGGTTTAGCAAAAGCTTTAGCCTGATCAAACGAAGAAGTACCGACCGGATCATACACAGTTTGATCCTGTGAAAAATCTATTTCCACCATTTTATCGGTATCATTTAGTCTATATAAACCTGCGGGCAAAGGATATTCAGAATTTATACCCTTAGTCACAAAAGCAAAATGATTAGTATCAAGTTTAGTAAAATAATCCATGCCGGAAGTTGCTCCCCAGGTAGGATCAACCGCTACCCAGCCGTATTCAGGATCATAAAACTCTGCCCATGAATGCAACAAATCCCCACTCGTAAGATTAATTGAAATAGGCGTTAAACTTTCTGCACTACTAAAAGCATAGCCATTAAGTTCTCTTGCAGGAATACCCATAGCCCTTGTAATAGCAACAAATAAATCAGTAAACTCCATGCAAGCAGATTCTGCCGGGGTTTTTAAAGAATTAATTGCACCCTTCCTTTCCACAGAACTAAGTTTTGCAAGGTTAAAGTCATAGTCTAAAGTATTGATAACATACTCGTATGCTTTGCCTGCATTAACCGACACCGAAGCATCCTTGCTAAGTAGGCTATTTGATATTGTTTCTATTTCCTCGGAATTTGTTTCCCAATATTTTTGTGTCTTAGTGTATTTACTAACCAAATCTCCTGGAAGTTTATTTATTTTACTTCCAAAAGATGGTGCAATTTGTCTACCTAGAATTCTTGCAGAACCTGTAACTTTGACCTCTAATGTATCTTTTGATGGGATTTGAAAAGAAGCTAAGATATTTCCATCCCTATCCTCTCTAACCCGTATTGGTGCCGGATCAATACTCTTAAAATAAACTTTTTGTTGATCGGACTTATCCGCAGGCAAGGCAATCTCCTGGATTTGAGTAAACACAGTATCATTCTTTAATTGATACTTAAGTTGAAAATTCATAACTTGATAACTACCAAAAGAGGCACTAATACCGGTATTTAACAAATCCTTTTTATGAAACTCAAGATAATACTTAAAGTTGTCGTTTTTTTCCGCACTCGGAGTAGGGGAGACATAAATTTTTGGTCCGAGACTCGTTGGTAAAATTAAACTAACATCATATTTATTTGTAGATTCAATATTTTGAACCTGGGGAATATTTACATTCCAAACCTCGCCAACCTTAGTTGTAATATTTTTGGTTTTATATTCAATGCTAAAGTTATTCTTTTTATTTATGCCAATCGCCTGATCATCCAGCTCAACTGTAATTGTAGTTGTGTCATCCTTAGTGTCCGTTTGTACCTTAATGTCCCCTCTTTTGTCTTTTGCCAAAACGTCATATACCTCCACTTTTTTTATCGCCAGTGAGTATTTTGTAGCAATAACATCAGCTTTGCTGTTTATGATTGAAATATCGTAATTAACTAATGTTTCGCCGTTTGCCTGGCTTTCATATGTAACAATGTATTCTGTCTCAAATTCATTTTCGGCCAACGCCTTGTCAGTCAAGCCAAGTGCCGCAACACCTACTGAAAAAAATACTGCCAATAAAGTTTTTGCTAACAATTTACTTACTTTCACCTGTTGATTTTAACAAAATGCCAAAATAATTGCTTGGTACTGTTAAAATATGGTTGTGAATACAGCTAATTCAGATCAAGTACTTATAGGTAAAGTAAAAAGTCTTCCTTTAGTTCCGGGTATATATAAGTTTAAGAATAAAAAAGGGGAGATAATTTACGTTGGCAAAGCTAAAAGCCTTAGAAATAGGGTAAAGTCTTATTTTCTTAATAAACTAGATGTTGGTTCAAAGACATACGCTTTGGTTCAAAGAATTAACGACATCGAGTTTATCGAGGTACTCTCCGAGCTTGAAGCTTTGATATTAGAAGCAGAATTAATAAAGAAATATCGTCCAAAATATAATATTGCTTTAAAAGACGATAAATCTTATTTATATATAGTTATTAGACGTGAAAAATTAAAGTTTGCTGATAAAAATGTCTTTATTCCAAAAATATTAACAGCAAGAAGTACCGATTTACAAAAGAATGACACAGTATTCGGGCCGTACGCAGATACTTCCACTGCCCGTTATATTGTGAAAATACTCCGCAAGCTAATCCCCTTTCGTGATTGTTCGGCAGGGAAGTTTAATAGGTATCAAAAGCTTGGTAAACCATGTCTTTTTGGTCACATTGGGTTATGTTCAGCCCCCTGCATACAAAATATTTCGCAACAAGCATATAACCACGATATTTTAAAAATTAAAAAAATCTTAAGTGGAAAAAGTGTAAGCCTTGTAAATTCTTTAAAACAAGAAATGATCAAAGCCTCCAAAAATCAACAATACGAGCGTGCCGGTCAGATAAGGGATACTGTTCAAAAATTTGAATACATTAGCCATACGTACAAAGCGGCTGACAAATACATTGAAAATCCATACTTGGTGGACGATCTGGTAAGTAAATCTTTAGAGGAATTAAAGCAACATATCCCGTCCTTAACTAAAATACCAAACAGAATTGAGTGTTACGATATCTCCAATATTTCAGGTAAGGAGGCTGTAGGTTCTATGGTTGTAGCAACAGATGGCCGTGTTGACCCTTCCGAGTACCGTAAATTTAAGATAAAAATGCCCGAAGAACCAAACGACTTTGGCATGATGAGGGAAGTTTTAAGTAGGAGATTAGATAATGACTGGCCAATCCCCGACCTGATTGTTTTGGATGGGGGGAAAGGGCAGATATCTGCGGTTATGGCGGAGTTTAATAAACTGGATGTGCACATTCCATTAGTAGGTTTAGCAAAAAGATTTGAGACCATTGTCTACTATAGTGACGGTGAGTTTGTTGAAAAGGTATTACCAAGAACTAATGACGGTTTAAAACTTCTACAAAGGCTACGGGATGAGGCTCATAGATTTGCTCAAAAGTACCACCATCAACTGCGCCTCAAGAAGATTCAGGCTTGAAAAGACAAAAGTATTGTATACTTTATACATGAGATCATTCATCCGTGCCCTCGTTTTTAGCTATATTGCATTAATTCTTACTCAAAATATTATCGGGGGGTTTGACTTTGGGAATAACGGCTTTATTTTAGTACTTTTGGCCTTGACTCTCTTAGCGTTTTTTGTAAAGCCTATTTTAAAGGTAATAGGACTCCCCGACTCCGGAGTTGGGTTTATCTTCTTAAACTTTTTATTAAC
>CAYRWK010000052.1:0-1819 GCA_964427965.1 uncultured Candidatus Saccharibacteria bacterium
ATTATCCATTTGACCTGCCAGCGCCATGCCTATTGCTAGAGATAAACCCTGACCTAACGGTCCGCTGGTGTTTTCTACCCCGGGTATTGATTGAATATGTGGGTGTCCTTGCAAAGGTGAGTTTAGTTTACGTAAGGTTTTTAACTGGTCTTTTGAAATAAATCCCCGGTGAGCGAGTGTTGCATACCATACCGGACAAATATGGCCATTGGATAAGATAAACCTGTCTCTAGCTGGGTTTGTTGGGTCTTTGGGATCGATATTTAAGATGTTGAAGTATAACGCGGTAAAGATATCTGCAGTTCCTAGTGACCCGGCGGAATGGCCGGAACCTGCTGTGTATAGCATTTTTATAATGTCTTCGCGGATTTGAGTGGCGGTTTTTTCGAGTTCGAGTATTTGGACGTTTTCGCAGTATCTCTTGATTTTGGGCATTATGTGTAGTATATCTTGGGCATCAGCGGGGAGCAAGACAAATCCAGAAAATTACAAAGGCGCTGAAAGGAGGTGAGGAAGCGATGCGCGCTCGCTTTTCTTTCTTTAACTAATCATATGGCCGTATCGTTGTGAGACCTGCCACACTACCGCCGAGGGCGGTGTTTTGTGTGACGGGTGATCGACCCCTCCTGGGAGGACTGCGGAGGAAATCCCAGAAGGAAAAAGGGAGTACAGGTTATTTCTTGGCTTAGCCACTTCGTCTTTCCAACGAAAAAGCTAACGCCCTGACTTGACCTGTACTCCCGATCTTTTTTAATGAATTGTTTGGATACTTTCAGTTACTGCCGAATTGCCGACAGGTTTTTCGGAATCTGCATAAACAGAAGCAAGATAATTAACACGAGCTTCAATTCTTTCTCTATACTGCTCAGTTCTCTTATGAGCCGTGTGAGGATCTAACATTACTAATCTTTCATTTCCTTCCTCACCTACTACTGCTAAATTACACTTGCCTGTAAAATCTAACTGATTATTTTTCACAAAGTCCAAATTAATAAAGACGTCTCTGACAAACATTCCAAACTGCTCTCTAAATTGGGTATTGTTTTGAATGATATTGAGAAGTTCGTTTTTATCCATTGAGAAAATATCTCGAATTTTGCCAGGCACAAGCTCTCTCACTGAAGCCACTAATGGGGTTCCGTCTGCATGCTCAAAAACGATATAAGACTCTGTAGGAATAATCTCTGATATGTCATCAAAAACTGCCTTCACCCTTTCATAGTCATCCTTTTCTCTTTTGGCGTATGCTTGCGCGTCTGACAACGAGGAAAACTTTTCTCTGATTATTGCTAAAACCATATTGTTTCCACCCTCTTTGTTTTCAAGAATATAGACCGAATTAGTGGATCCTTCTCCAATTGTTGGGAGTAATCTATACCCATTCATTTCAGCAATTTCAAATGGGGCATTTGCTGTTGGCCTTTCCTTTAATTCGTTTAATTTGTTTTCTGGAAGTGTTTTTGCAACGAGTCCAAGCAGCCCTCTTACAACTCTTCTTTCAAAAACTTCTAGAGGGTTGAAGTTTATAGAGTGTGCTAGTATCTCCGACGGTCTGTCAGGTACAAATCCCCGATCATAGATAGCATCTACCTCTTCTTTTACTTTTCCCAGTGGTGATGGCATATGTACTATACTAACCCAAACTCCTCACATAATCCAAAACCTCTTTGGGAGTTGTGCAAACCTTCATCATATGATCCTCACCTTTGACCAGCAAAAAGTGTTTGTGCATTAGATCTAAAAACTCCCTCCAAAAATCACCGTATAAAATAATTGGTTTGTTGTTTGGTTCGTGAATCCAGGAGTTGATCCAAGTCAT
>CAYRWK010000052.1:1919-4356 GCA_964427965.1 uncultured Candidatus Saccharibacteria bacterium
CCCAAAAAGGCTATTTTATTAATTTTTCTCATGCTGTTTTGGGGTTGTTCTATTGGTCTTGTCATATTGAATATTGCACTGCCTATAACAACATCATCGGCTCCGGCTTTTATCACTTCCTGCATATTATTTTCATTTATTCCTCCATCCACCTGCACTCTAATTGTTGGATGAAGAAGCTTAAACTCAGTAATCTTTGATAAAACCTTGGGGTTAAACGCTCTGCCCGATCCACCAGGCTCAACTGATACAAACTGAACATAATCCAGTTGATCTAAATACGGCTCAAGCCTTTCATTTGGTGTAGTTGAAGCAATTGACAGCCCTACCTGGTAACCTTGCTTACGTGCTGTTTTAATAAACTCATCAACTTTATCGCTTTCTACCTGTGAAACTACTTTTATAACCTTTTTAAGCTTCTTTTTTAGGTAATCAAGGGGGTTTTGCACCATAAAGTGTAGTTCAAGATTTGCGTTTGTGTCCAAAGCATCAAAATCTTCCACTTTTAGATAGGTAAGGCCGTTTACCAGTTTACCGTCAGCCACATCAATTTGAATAAGAGATACCCAAGTGTCAACAAAGTTAACTTTGAGTCTAATTTTTGCAATATCTTGTTCTGCAATTACCGGTATGATCATAGGCAGTGTTCAACTTCTTTTCCTTTTATCTTATCAATTCTAGCAGTATGGCGGGGTTCATTACTAAACGGGGTAGCAAGCCATGCCGACACTACTTGTTTGGCCTGCTCTGCGTTAATATAACTTGCAGGCAGAGTTAACACGTTTGTATCATCGTCGTTTCTGGTTGAAGATGCGTGTTTGGGTTCCCAAGATAGCGCCGCTCTAATGCCCTTGTATTTATTTGCCATAATGTTTACGCCCACTCCATTTTTACAAAGCAAAATAGCTTTGGAAGTTGGGTCTTTTTGCATTTGTTCCATAACTTTAGAAACATAATCGGGGTAATCGTCCTGTGGGTCTAAGGTAAAAGGTCCCATGTCTTTGGCTTCCATACCGTTTTCTTGTAAAAACTCTAATAGTTGTTTTTTAAGTTCAAAACCGCCATGATCTGAGGCAAGATATAGCATAGGTAAATTCTACCTTAAAGTACGAATAAGCGTATAGCCTAAAATATATATTAAAGTTAGTAATCCCGGCTGCATCTTTTTATGAAGCTTTTCTGTCCCAAGCATAATTAGCCACAAAATACTAAGTAATCCTAAATCCATAATAATTTCTTTGGGAGCCACATCCAAAAGCTCTTGGTTTGCAAGATTTCCCAATCTGCCAACAGCCTGCCCTAAGGGAATCACAAGAACCGCAACATCAAACCACACCAAAACATTTTGTTTTTTTAATACTAAATAAACTAAAGCTGTGATACTCCCGGCTAATAAACCCCCGATGATCCCAAGACCACCGTTCCATATCGTAAATATAGCCATAAAATTACGGGAGTAAAAAGCCCATTGATCCACTACATGATACAAGCGTGCGCCAATTACTCCGCTTAGCACACACCAAAACACCAACCCCCATAAAATATTTGTACTCAAACCCTTCTTTATAGCTATTCTTTCAGCTATAAATGCGCAAAGTACTATGGATAAAGCAATGATTAAGCCATACATACAAGTTGTTAGTAACCTTACGGACTAAAAAAGAGTTAATGTGTAAATAAATATCGCAATCAAAATACCTGTATAAATCAACGCATTACGCTTAGTGGGCTTTTGTTTTAAAGACCAGAACCATTCTTCATACCTACCTGCTACATAGTATTCAGCAAAGCGATAAATACCATTAATATATGTAGAAAGAGCAATAGCCTTAACCAGGTAACTCTCCGATGCTGACACCCCAAAAATAGTTACCCCCACCCAAACTATTTGAAACAACACACTGTGAAGAACCTTCTCCTTAACATCATCCTTATGCAAATTTATATACCTAAAGACCCCTATAAAATCTTTATGTTGGATGTACGCTCTAACATTAATTGAAAAATCAGATGTGGGTTCTAAAAAGTAGGCGTGAATAAAATAATCCAAATCCAAAACAAACGTACCAAGCAAAGAACCCACAATAATAAAAGCAATCGTTAACGGATCCTTAGCAACCTTAATAGCTATTAACACAATTGAAACTGTAAGAGAAAGAAGCAGATGCGTTTTATACGTGGACAGAAAACTTTTATTCATTAGCTAAATATTAGTGGAATTATTGCTTTGGTTCAACTATTTGCTTTTCCTGAAGTTGCTTTTTAAGTTCAGAAAGTTTCCACATAAATAGTTTGCCTTTGGTAGTGGCGTGTTCCGATCTCATCACATACTCTCTTGCTACCTCCAGTAGGTTTCTATCCTCGGTTTTTGCAAGTTTTATGTATAAAGTGCGGTGTTGTAGGTCACCTAGTTCTTGTGCCAGTCTGTTGCCATAGG
>CAYRWK010000053.1:0-4196 GCA_964427965.1 uncultured Candidatus Saccharibacteria bacterium
GTTTGTTCCATATAAAAATTATACTATAAGTGCGGTTAAATTGATGGCACGAAGTTTTTTCCTTAATTCTTTGTAATTTGGGACGGTTTTTCCTACCTGATTCCAGAAGTTTTTAGAGTGGTTAAATTCTATAAGATGGCATACTTCGTGCACAATTACATAGTTCATTAATTCTTTTGGTAGTAATGCTACTTTGTAGTTGAAGTTCAGATTGCCCAGTTTTGAACAGCTTCCCCAGCGCGATCTTTGATTTCGAATAAATACTCTGTTTATCTTTACACCGTACAAGTCGGCAAAGAAATTGAGTTGTTCTTTAATGGCTTTTCTAGCTTCGGGTTTGTGCAGAATGAAGTGTTTTGTGATGGAGGTCATTCTAAGCTCATTCTTGAGGCGATTGTCATTATTTTTTCTCCCCATCTTATTCTCTTAATTGGGTCATCGTTTTTACTTGGAATTTTTTTGGAAAGTTTGTGTAAATCAGTAAGCAATTTTCTATCGAAGTCGTCGATCTTTTTAAATTCTAGTTTTGCTTTATCTAAAAAGGTTTTTACTAGTTTATCATCAAAAAGTGTACCTATTTGCAAGGCGGTTTTTGAAACTCTTAATAAATCCATTTTTATATTCATTTTGGTTCTATTCATTTACTAAACACCTTTCTGATAACTTTCTCTACTTTTTGTCTGATACTGGGATCCGAAATTTCATAAGTAAAATGACCATATGCCGCTTTATAGTTTGTTAATGCCATGAAATCCACCTCATCGATTTTGAATCTGTAACCACCTCCCCACAGGTTTTGCAAAGAGCTTCCGTTGGCAATAAGTACTTGTTCACAGTCTATATGGTATTCACCCCCTGCAGCTAGGATTTCTTGCTCTATATCTACAACAACTTTTGTGTAACCCTCATATTCTTTTGTTACCTCATTTATTTGTTCCAAAGTTGCCTTGGTATTAAGAATAATTATCATGGGTGTATTTTATCATTTTTTCTTCGGAAGACTTTTATGGTGAATAACCTTTCCTAACCCTAAAGCCATTCCCCTATCACTCATAGCCTTTTTAATAATCTGATCTAATTTATCTCTGTACTCTTGTGTGTTGGCTTTTTCGAATTCAGCAATTAATTCCGGTGCTTCTTTTTTTAGATACTCGTAAAGTCTGTTTTTTATCGGACCGTTCAAGTTTATGTGTTCAAACCACACCTCGTTTACTCCAACATTTTTTAATGTGTCTAGTAGTTCGCTTAACTTTTGCTTGTCTGTAATAAAGTGTGGAAGAATTGGTCCCACAAATGCGTATGTTTTTATTCCTTCTTTGTGCAAAGTATCCAGTGCCTCTATTCTTTTTGTTACAGGAGGTGCCATTACTTCTAAAAAACTTGAAACTTTGTCTTCGAGGCTGGTTATAGTAAACCCAACCGTTACATCCTTTAGTTTTTTTAGAATCTCTATGTCTTTTGTGACTAAGGGAGATTTTGTCTGGATTGAAATTGAACCTTCGTATCCAAAATTTGAAAGTACTTCGAGACATTTTCTGGTTAACTGATATTTAGTCTCAAGTCCGTTATAAGGATCTGTAACCGAGCTTAAAAAGATTGAACCAAAGTTTTTAGAGTTAGTTTTTTTAGATATTTTCTCAAGTTCTATTTTTAATAATTCGGGAGCATTAATTTTTACATCAAGGTAAGTGCCCCATTCTTCATCGGGGTGTTTCCACTTTGCGATTTGAGCGGCGTAACAATACATACAGCCAAACAAACATCCGTTATATGGATTTATCACCCAATCCGAACCGGGCAAGCCTGATTTTGTTAAGATTGTTTTTGCTTCAATTAGGTTTACTCTTGGAATCATACAGACGTGTTATTCTAGTTTCCCGCAAGTTTTTCGATTTGTGTTTTAAGGGGGTGTAAGTCTTTTGTATAAAGTATCTTTATATCGCTGCATACAAAATCTTTTATGTATGGGTGTAATGATCTCTTAGTCACAAGATCTACCTTTTTATTTGTGGCCTCTTCAAAAGCTCTTTGAATTCTGACGTGATCAAACATACTTTTTGATGTGGAGTACTCGACCAATAGGTCTATGTCGCTATTAACGGTTTGTTCACCTCTGACGTATGATCCAAAGAGTGCTAAATACGATATATCGTTGTTTGAACATATGCTTTTTAATTTTTCTCCGTCATTATTGAAGATGTCCATACTCAAAGTATACCAAAATAGTGTATACGGTGTTTAATGATTAATTTATCTATCTGTGTTAATATCTTCCTAATCACGATGAGAGGAGGTTCGTGGGGGTTAGTCCCTATGTAATTGCCTCTCTTTTTGTTTCTTCATGGATAATAAATAACCTCGTCGAGCATGAAGCTTAGACGAGGCGTTAATGTATCTTTTATACTACAAAACTGAAAACCTGTCAATGAAAATTGTTGTATATGGTGGGCTCATCAGGAATCGAACCTGAGACCTCTTCAATGTCACTGAAGCGCTCTAACCAGCTGAGCTATGAGCCCCTATTTAACGTAATCATTTCCAAAGGAAAGACGCTTTCTTAGCGTCACTTCTTTGGTTGCATCACTTTGTCTATCAAGCCGTATTCTACAGATTCCTTAGCATCCATCCATCTATTGCGTTCAACATCTTCCTGGACTTTTTTAAAAGTCTGCCCGGTGTTTTCTGCCATTATTTTTGAAAACAGCTCTCGGACTCTGACAAACTGTTTGGCCTCGATATCAATATCCGTGGTTTGACCTTCTACCCCACCATGTGGTTGGTGAATCATAGCAAAAGCATTTGGTAAACAAAATCTTTTGCCTTTTGTACCACTGCATAGCAGCAATCCTGCGGCTGACGCGGCAAGACCAACATTAACAGTAGAAACATCGTTTTTCACATGTTTTATAGTGTCATACATGGCAAGACCGGCATGAACTTCTCCTCCCGGTGAGTTGATGTATACGCTAATATCTCTTTTTGGATCTTCTTTTTCCAAAAACAGCATTTGAGCAATAAAAGTGTTTGCCACACCCTGATCAATAGGTCCGGTAACAAATACAATCCAGTCCTTTAACAATCTGGAGTATATGTCGTAAGATCTTTCAAACCCATTTGGGTCTTTTTCTACAACCACTGGTATTAACACGTTATTTTGTATCTTCCTTTTTTGGTTCTCCATGAGCAACCTCCTCAATTAATTTGTTAATTAATTTATTCTTCTCAAGAATGCTCTTAATATACCACTTTTGAAGTGGGTCTTTAAGCTGTTCTAGTGCATTGGGATCGCCACTGGCTTTAACAATTTCTTCTATTTCAACTTCGGTTACATCAACTTTTTCTGTTTTTATAATTTCTCCTAAAACAAGTTCTGCTTTAACACTTTTTTCTGCAGTTTTTTTATAGTCAGAAGTTAGTTGCTCCGATGTTTTGTTTTGTGCCTTTAAATATTGATCTAAAGACAAACCAATGGACTGAGCTTGATCTACAAGTCTGGCCATCATTCTTTCGGCTTCTTCCTCAACAATTAAATCCGGTACTTCAACCTCACTTGCGTCGTTTATAGCATCTAGTACGTCGTTAGTTGTTAAATGGGTGTGAGCTTCGGTGTCTATCTGCTCACCTGCGGCAAGCTTTTTGGCATTTGCCTCGTGGGTTTCTTTTTCTTTCTTTTCCTGAGCTTCTTTAAGCTTTTTTCTAAAGTCCCCTATTTTTACATCGGGTCTTGTGGCAACAAGTGCACTAAATTCAAAGTCTTTTTCTAAATCAAACTCTTTTATTTCTACTCTTGGATTTGAAATAGGTGCAATGTGATTTTCTTTTACGGCTTGTGTGTAATATGTTTGAAGAAGGCTGTTGATAACCTCTCCATATAATTTTGAGGGATCAGCTTTTTCTTTTACCATTTCTTTTGGGGCCATGCCTTTTCTAAATCCTGGAAGTTCAGTGCTAGCTACAAGGTCGCTTAAAATCTTTTCATAAGCTTCTTTAACTTTTGCAACTTCAACAGTTACAGATAGCTTTAATGTTGATTTTGGTTGTTTTTCTACTTTTACGTTCATGTGTTTTTATTAACCTTTCAGTAAATTTTATCTGTAGGACTGGGCTATTGTACCATAATTTTTGTGAGTAAAAAGCTTGGTGTGCTAGTTCAGTACATCCAGAACGGTCTCCGAGGTCAATTTAATACTCTCATA
>CAYRWK010000054.1:0-4160 GCA_964427965.1 uncultured Candidatus Saccharibacteria bacterium
TATAACATTTAAGGGGTGTGTTCTTGTGACAAGCGTTCAAAGTTGTGAGTGGGATGAGGTAGGCAATGATTGCGATTGTGGTCCTGTGAGGTTAGTAGCCACCCCATGTGAAACCCCTGATTCGAAGGCTGCTCAGCTTCGTGGTGAGACCACTATGGAAAAGCCGGACGATCCCAACCCACCGGACGATGATACGATAAGATGCAATTGTCAGGGTACATGTGATGATGGCGATGGCGAGGATTGGGATGGCGGCTCTGAATTATGGGCGTCACTCCAGAGTGCCGGACCATATGAAGGCGAAGCTATTGATCTAGATACAGGTTTAGCAAAACACTTTAGAATGTTGCAAGTACCTTTGAAAGGCTCACAGGAATCACTTGACGCTATTTTATACGCAGGCAACTCCATGGCTGGTGCCTTGCAGGATCCTTATGCCGGAAACAAAAGTTGGGAATTGGGTGCTAGCTTAGATACAGACTCAACAAAAAGCAAAACAGATGAACGCCTTGGTTGGGGTAAAAACACAACAGGACTAGGTGGTGCCGGAGTTACCGAAGCCCTTCTTTCCACAACTGCAGATCCTGTCTTTGGGGAACCATCCGAAGATGAAATAACTTCTGTTGGGATTTCATATAATCCCGGTGACACTCCTCTTGTTGGGCCGAAACTATTAGCTGGACCAGCCTTTGCTGTTGAGCAGGAAGGTCCTTGTGACTACTTCCCCGATGGCGTTTGTCCTGATCCCGTACCTCCTACCCCAACAATAGCGCAGGTTAAAAGTCATATTGACTACGATGGTGGGTGCGCGGTTACTACCTGTGATCTGCCCGGTCTTTACGAACTTATTGTCACAACAGGTGACTTTACACTAGCAGACCTGCTAAGTGCCGCGGGATCTGATTGGAATGTACCAGCTGAAGTATTACTAGCTTTTATATATGCCGAAAATAGCGCCAATTTATCGGATATCTACGACTTTACACCCACTAACGTTTATAACTGGAGTTTACCTATAGAAGGTAAAGTCACAAAGACAGGGTATAAAACTTCTTGTGACAACTTAAGTCTTGCTGAACAAGGAGTTGTGTCTGCCTTTTATTTTAACTGGGATACAGATCCCCCTGCTACTTGTGAGGGACCGGGAGATCCAAATAAAACAGAAATTCCTCCTTTAAAATGTGCAGTTGATGAACTTGTTGACGGGCGTGGAAAGTATGCGGAAAGATGTAATTTATTAGATTCTACATATGCAGGAGCTAAAGCTGCATGGGTTGGAGCCGGTATGCCAGATAGTTGCTATTGGACAGCTGAGCAGATAGCTGGAGGACTTGGTGCTTTTACAGGCAGTGATTCTAACGCTGCAGTAGGAACACCGTATTATGATTTGATGATGAGTGTTATTAATAGCTGTCAGTAAACCTATGATAGATCCACTTGTACGTGAACTTACAGAAGGTATTGAAGAACCATCACCACTGGAAAACTCCATGGCAACAATGAGAGAGTCTTTTCAACCAGATATTGAAGGGTATAAACAAGACCTACTTGGTATGAAAGAGATAAATCTAGTAAGTTGCCGTAAATGCGAACGTGATAACGGAATTACCGAAAAGATTATCGTTAAGATGAAAAAAGGGCTGGAGGATGAATTAGCGCTAGGTAAATCCATAGGGGCAACCGGAGCGATATTACCATTAAGATTGGAAAGTGCCTTGGTTGAACATGAAATTCCAAGAGTTCAAAACAAAATAGTAGAAACTCCCGAAGGCGGCAAGCCGCTAGTGGAAATATATAAAGAATACCAAGCAGAACTTTTTTCAATTGATAACAATCCACGTGAAATTTGCAGGAGAGAGATAGATTTATATGGCTTACGTAGAGACAGTTACCTAAAAGTAATGCAAGACCCAAAATACACAGATAGTGAATATATAACTAAGGGTGTTTCTAACCTGGAAAGGTATGATCAAATGAGAAAGGGTTGGGGACAAACACTAAAAGACTGTGGGCCTGAGAAAGTATCTTCAATCAATTGACAAACAATAACATATAGACTATCCTCTATGCATGATTTCACAGGCTCAAAAAATTAATAAAGCAACCTCTGCCGACAAAGAACAAAAAATTAAATGTGCAAACTGTTTTAAATCCTTAGGGGTTCCTGCAAGAATTAGAATCTATGCTTTCTTAAAAGATCATGGAGAGACTACTGTATCAGCTTTAGTCTACTTAACGGACCTTACCCAACCAACTGTTTCATACCATCTTAAAGAAATGCGTCAACTAGGCCTTTTATTAGCCAGAAAAAGAGGTAAAGAAGTACTGTATCGTATTAACGAAAACTGTCCTGAAAACGGCTACGAATGCATTTTAGGGGCAATGAAATTTACAGAAAAATCAGACTCAGCTCTTTAAAACCCATATGTTAATCATCACAAACCTACATGTTAATACAACGGTTGATCCTGAAAACAAGATTCTAAAAGGCTTGGAAATAACCATAAATCAGGGTGAAATACACGCTTTAATGGGACCAAACGGGTCAGGAAAAAGCACATTAGCTCAGACCCTAATGGGAAACCCTCAATACAGTATTTCACAAGGCAGTATAACTATTGACGGTTGCGATTTGCTAAAGATGTCCCCTCAACAACGTGCAGGTGCTGGAATATTCTTATCCTTTCAACACCCAAGTGAAATTCAAGGCGTTCCAGTTTCAAACTACTTACGCATGATATATAACAAATCTCACCAAACCACCTTATCACCTGTTGCCTTTAGAAAAATTCTTAAAGACAAACTTGCTTTGTTAAACATGAACGAAAATGTATTAGAAAGATATCTTAACGAAGGTTTCTCAGGTGGAGAAAAAAAGAAAATGGAAATGTTGCAGATGCTTGTACTAGAACCAAAACTAGTAATTTTGGATGAAGTCGACAGTGGCTTGGATATTGACGCTTTAAAAATAGTCTCCGAGGCTGTGAATTATTTGCATCAAAAAAACAACACCTCAATTTTGCTCATTACACACTATGCAAGAATCCTAAATCATGTAACTCCGGAATTTGTACACGTTATGCAAGATGGGGTAATTATAGAATCTGGTACCAAAGATTTAGCATATGCACTTGAGAAAAAAGGCTATTCCCATGACGAGAAATAATACAAACTATGTACAAATATGGATTTCATGTCAATAAAACTCCTGTGTTTAAAGCCAAAAAAGGCTTAAGCTCGGATGTTGTTGAACAAATTTCTGCTATAAAAAACGAACCCGAATGGATGAAGGCTTTTAGACTAGAAGCCTTAAAAACATTTGTACAAAAACCCATGCCAACTTGGGGAGGAGACCTTAGTAAGATAAACTTTGATGAAATCTATTACTATTTAAAACCCGTAGCTAAGGAAGAAAGACGTTGGGAAGATGTACCGGATAAAATAAAAGAAACATTTGACCGTCTGGGAGTTCCCGAAGCTGAAAAAGAATATTTGTCAGGAGTAAAAGCACAATTTGATAGTGAGGTAGCCTACTCGTCTTTAAGAGAAGAGCTGGCTGAACAAGGCATTATCTTTTTATCCACAGACGAAGCTTTAAAACAATACCCTCACTTTTTTGAAGAATATTTTGGCAAAATTGTTCCCCCAACTGACAATAAGTTTGCGGCATTAAACAGCGCTGTTTGGAGTGGCGGTTCTTTTGTTTACATTCCAAAAGGCGTTCATGTTAAACGCCCTTTGCAAGCATATTTTAGGATCAACGCAAAAAACATGGGGCAGTTTGAAAGAACCTTAATAATTGCTGACGAAGGTAGTTATGCTCACTATGTCGAAGGTTGCTCAAGCCCAGCATTTTCTAGTGATTCCCTACATGCCGCAGTGGTTGAGGTTTTTGTA
This sequence comes from uncultured Candidatus Saccharibacteria bacterium, assembly GCA_964427965.1. Lineage (GTDB taxonomy): Bacteria > Patescibacteriota > WWE3 > UBA101185 > UBA10185 > CAYRWK01. The sequence continues at coordinate 3,898 of CAYRWK010000054.1, forward strand.
AAACCTGGAGCACGTTTTAGATACACCACAATTCAAAACTGGTATGGGGATGTGTATAACCTTGTAACAAAACGCGCCCGCGTAGAAGAAAACGGAACAATGGAATGGATAGATGGAAACCTTGGTTCAAAACTTACTGAAAAATACCCCAGTTGTTTTTTAGTTGGAGAGGGTGCAAGAGGTGAGATGCTTTCACTAGCTTACGCAGGTGAGGGGCAACACCAAGACGCCGGAGCAAAAATGATGCATTTGGCACCAAATAC
>CAYRWK010000055.1:0-4113 GCA_964427965.1 uncultured Candidatus Saccharibacteria bacterium
CCATAGCCGCCGTAATACTGGTTGAAGTGGGGTTTGGTTGAACCAACCCATTCATCCGCGGCAGAAACACGAACGCGCCGCAGATGGCGATCACAATAACAATGGCGATCGCCGCCACAACGATTCCCCACCGCGGGATGCGGTTGGAATTTGACGTGTCCGGGACAGACTCGCCGTCGATCAGGGCTTGAACATTATCGTTCATTTCAAATTCTCCTTTTGTCTGAATTCAGATTTTAGTTGCCCGAAAAAAAAGCCCAAAACAAGTTTAGACACTTTTCTCGGGCAATAAAGTTGAACTCACTACAAAAGGAGATAGCTGTTTACAAACAACCACTTCACATCACATATTAATTTGTAAATTTGCTTCTGTATCAAGTTATTGAAACAGACATGAGGGTTCAATATTGCTATTAAACACTCGTGCCTGGCCATGATGTATCTGTCTGTATTACGTCGATTTATTTCGACAGACACATCATGGCACTAACAGGTTTTTGGCGGGTAAAGGGATGCTAAATCTGCTGCGACTTATGTTGGGACAGCCAATTGGCGGCTTGTTTGGGAGCAGCTTCTTTGAAGGCCTGCATCAAGGACTTCCACTTGGCCACCATATCCGCGTGAGCCTTCGTGGCATCCCCGAGATCGGTTTTGGTCTTCGCCAGGTCAGCCTTGGCGGTAGCCAGATCGGTGTTGGCGGTGGCCAGGTCAGCCTTAGCATCCTGATAACAATCCAGAGCTTCGAGCCGGGCATCGGAATTGACCTCGAAGGTGTATTCAGCCTTCGTCAACTCACCCGACTCCACAGCCGCCTTGATCGCGCTCTGGTTCTGAGAAACGAGATTCAACGTTTCCCGGTGAACCCCAACAGCAACATCAATAGCTGCGGATGTGCGGACAAACCTGGTCTCCAGACGCTCCATTGCCAAGAGAAGCCCGCGACGCGTACGAACTGCCGCATCAGCCAAACGCTTTTCTTCTGCTTGCTGGTTCAGCTCAAATTGATGGGCAACTGCCTCATCACGAAGTTGGCGCAAGGCACCAACCTCAGCGGCGAGGGCTTCGAAAACCGAATCATCATTATAGATGAGGGCTGCGAAGGCTTTAATGTCAAAGGCCGCGGTTTCCGCGGGTAAAGCAGTGGTTTCGTCCATTTTTTCCTCCATAGAAATTGTGAAAATTCTGACTTGTTTTTGAGTCAAGGAGACCTCACAATAAAACACTCCATATTTTAAAAACCCAATATGCATGAAATGCTTTACTGTGAGGTCCTCGGCCCAAACTATCACCCACTTCCAACTTCTTTGGAGAATAACCTCTTCCCTTATCAAAAACCTGTATTATTTATATAAAAGTGCAATTAAAACAGCCATTATTTACTTAATTAGCTAATAGCTGCTTATTAATATATTCCTTCACCACTACGGTTACTAAATCAAAGTATCTAAAGCCAAAAGGAATACATTCATAAGTGAATTACATATAATACTGAGCAGTAATAACAAAACGTCGGAAGAGATTGATCTAATATTCCTCCGAATTAATTATGCGAGGATTATAGGATATTGGGGTCTTTTTGTCAAGACTATGGGTTATCAGATACCTTTTTTTGGCTTTGGAGGTGCGTAATCAGACAGGTGTGAAAAAACCTCCTCCATGCTTTTTTCATCTATAACAATCTCCCCTGTTTTACCCTGATTTATTTCTCCTTTTCTATGTAAAATCTGCAAATCAAGCTCACTAACACAGGAACCCACAGTACCGGATACTCCACTCCTATCTTTTGCAAGGTCATCAAGCGTATGGTAAGCATCTTTAAACGATATTCTCTTTCTTGGATTTTCTTGGGCCATTTCCTCAAAAAGCCGCTGGAGTAGCCTGTATTTCTCGCTCTTTGTCACACTGCCCTCAAACCTCCCAGGTTGAAAGAGAACTGCTCTAAAGTGATTCCCTGTTGCATAAACAACGGCAGCTCTCGCACGTGGAGGATCGTGTATTTCCAACAAATCTACAATATGCTCAGTTATGGATCCTGTTTTCTTGACCTCCCTTAAAACCTCCGGAGGGTAGCCCTTTATTCTTAAGGCAGAGGAAGGAACAATTAAACCCTTCTCCACCAGACCTGCATTACCAAAATCAAGGAAAGTAACACCCATAGGCCTACCGGCATCGTCCACATCTACTTTATAATTCCTTTCCTTTACATCTAAAAAAGCCACACCATCTCTTAACAGAAAAGCTTGGGCCTCAATAATCTGTTTAGCTAGCTCTATAGCAGTATAGATGTTATTTCCAAAACGCATCTCTGAACCATGTGCACCCCTAACATATTCGATATCTATCTCATCAGGAGTATTTCTAAGTATCTTTGGCGCAGCCGGATTTTTCTGAGACCTTTGTTTTGACAAACGTTCAAGATGAGAAAAGACTTTCCTTTCATTTTCAAAAGAGATCGTCTGGAATGAATCTAAATTTGGGGTGTGTTTTGGTTTTTTTCTAACTACTTCCTCTACGTTTATTGTAGTTACAACCTCAAGGGAGCTCGGATCTCTTACCACAAAACCTTCTTTAGAAATTACTGCTTGGCTGTTACTACCAGAGTTCTTTTCAACATTGTTTGCGGGCTCTTCCAAAATATAGGGTTTTTCTCCGCCTAATCCATTGGTCATATCTTCAATTATATACTACATCCGCTTTTCTCTGAAATTACTACTAAAATATAGTAACAATTAAATAGCGTATTTAGTTACAGCAACCCATCCAGTAACACCATTGCATCCTGTGCTTTAAAACCAACCGGATTCATTCTTCTACCCGTTGCTTCCTCTTCAGTATCACCTAAAGATACCCTATCCACTATTCTCACATATGTAACTCTTGGTAAATTCAACCTTTCCCTTAACTCATTTATCTGCACCAAATACCAACCTTGTTCTTCCCAAGCCAACTGAACCTGAGTTTCCGAATATGATTCTTTTGGATCCAGTCTTCTCAAATGCCCCACTCTTGTTGTATATTCCTTTTCAAGCTCCTCAATACCTTCTGCCCCATCAGTATCTCCACCACCCTCACCTTTCCATCTTTTCCCAACTGTCATATTTTCTCTAGTCAAAGCCTCCTTACACGTAAGTTCATGCAAATGAGAAAGAATCATAGCTTCAAACCACTTAGCACTTGCATAATCCGACTTAACAGCACCCCTACTCAAAGGCTCTCCTGTTTTTGGATCTACTACATTCTTTTCTTCGTTTATTAGCACAGGTATTTGATAACCCCCTTCCCCCACTATTACGGTTGCTTTTATTTGAGGTTTTACTTTGGCATTTTCAAACAAAACAGCCTCATACCCAAGCTCAACTAGTGCAGGATCGGTGATTTCTACTAGGTTACCCCTTAGGCTTATAGACCTTACCGGTCTTGCAACCAAATCCTGTTTTACCCTTGCGCTTATCTTTAATAGCTCCGAAATACGACCCACATCATTTATTTCAAAACTCAAAACATCAATAACTGTTTTCATCTCATCTGATGTTAATATCCCGACCTCTTGCCCACCGCCGGGAATCTTGTTCAGTGCTTCAAGTACAACTTCCCTATAACTTTTCTGCAATGACTCCTCTGCAGGAGGTCTTTGATAAAACTGAGATCCTTTACCCGGCAGAGCAAGAGTGAGTAAATCTGTCTCCAAGTTTTTTCCGGAAACAAGATCCGCATATTTTTTGTTGGTAAGTTCTCTAACCTGCCCTGGTTTTTCCAGCATTAGGTTAAAAGGAAATGTTTTTTGTAGTTCATCTGGTACAGCCACAAAACCATCTTTGGGTAAAAAGTCGAGAAGCTTAAGTATAGCTCTCACTCTTTTGGGATCATCTCGCACCAATGTTTCTGTGGCATACGTAATAACATGACTTTGCTCGGTTATTACCTCCGCTCTTCTTGCCTTTAGTTCCGGGGCATATATTGCAGAGAGCACATCTCCAAAAGCATCCACTTCCAGAAACTTTTTTAGTGTTATGTCGTCTCTTGAAAAGAGGTTTTCTAAAAAGAGATTGAAAGTTTTTGGCTTAATGGACATTTTGTGTTGGTTTTAGATACCAATACCAGTTAACAAAATTT
>CAYRWK010000056.1:0-4046 GCA_964427965.1 uncultured Candidatus Saccharibacteria bacterium
CCATGTTTCTCCGTGGTTTACGCTTTTGTATACACCTTCTGCGGTTGCGGCTAGTGTGATTTTTTCGGAACATTCAATTGTGTCTGTTTGTGGCCCAAACCAGCCGGTACCAATTTTTTGAGTCCATGTAGTCCCGCTATCCGTTGATATCCATAATCCGTGACTTGCTCCTCCTAAATATACAGCTTGACTGTCTGCATTAACGGAAAGGGCTGAAAAATTACCGGCAACATGGTTCCAAGTTGTACCTTTGTCCGTGGACATAAATAGCCCAACCAGTTTGTTTTGCCAATAGTATGTTGAAGCATATAAATTATTGTTGGAATATTTAATACCTGTGACTCCCCGTGTTTCAAGGCCACTATGTTGCCAACTTGCTCCCAAATCTTTTGAAACAAAAACACCGTTAAAAGGATTAAGCCACGATCTTGTATCGAACTCTCCTGCCATTATGCCCCAGGGGGTAGTTTCGACGGATGATATGAAATTATTAGCTAAATCTAGTTCCCATACGCCTTCCTGCGCAAACACCGGGTATGGTTTGGCTAGGGGGATAAGCGCCGTAAGTAGAAGTAGAAAGAATATGGCGAATGTTGTTTTCATAAAACTACTATGCAAAAAACTATCAAATAATACAATATAGAATATTCTAATGTGAGTAGAATATTGTGTATTTGTGAAGTACTTAGTAAATAGCTTTTTTGGCGGTATAATAGCCAAATGCAAACCAAACAAAATATTATTGATCAGATAAAACAAAAGAATCAGGATTTAAGAAACGCCGAGATTGAGGGGTTGTTGTATTTGGTTTTAAACTATAAAGGTTTAACAAATACAGAGCTTATTCAACAAACCGGTTTGCCAAAAGAAACAATTAGGGCTTTTAAAGTATCAATTGCAAGTATGTTGGAAGATAAAGAAGGCGAGCTTGTGCGATTTAAAGCAGATATTGCGGAGGAATATAATGGGCTGGGACTACGACCATACAGATGGAGTTTGCTTGATTACACTGATACGGAGCTTGAGGAGAAGTTGGCTAAGGTAAGAGAAAAATACAATCTTCTACCCAAACGAGAATATGATCAGTTCTTTGCAACCATCAAGACTTCGATAAGCAAGGTGACGGTAATGCGAGATAAGGGTTTAATTGAGGGCAAACGTATTGGGCTTTTGGGTGATGATGACCTGATGTCTTTGGTGCTAGGTATGCTTGGGCAAAAGTATGCAGGTATTACGGTTTTTGATATAGATCCCGATATTTTGGCTATTATAATAGGTATATGCAAGGATCTGGGTATTGAGGGTGTTCAGACCAAGGTTTGTGATTTAAGAAAAGGGGTAAATCCGGCTGATATGGGTAGATACGATGTGGTAGCTACCGATCCGCCATATACCAAAAGTGGTATTACCTTGTTTCTAAATAATGCGGTTAAACTGCTTGGTCAAACAAAGAGCGCCGAAGGTAAGTACATCTTTTTATACTTTGGAAATAGTTTTAAGAGTCCCGAAAAGACTTTAAAGATTCAAGAAGTCATTTCTCAATTTAATTTGGTGATCGAAGATCGTATTGATAAGTTTGCCAGGTATACCGGGGCTGATTCTATTGGTAGTGCTAGCTCGTTATATATTTTAAAGACCACACCTTTTACCCAACCTGTAGAAGATTTTATGGTGGCGGATAGTATTTATACTTTTGAGGATCAGAAAGAAGAAAAATTCCCGTTTGTAGATCACTATACTTTTAAAGTGTTTAATGTACCTGATAGTGTGGTGGGATCTAAAAATGCAGTATTAAAAGCGGGAGGGTTGCTGTGTTCCAAGCATAAGTTAAAAGTTATTGATACAAAGGTTACTCAGTTTAAGGGTAAAGGTTTAACTGTTACCTATATTTTAGGTTCTTCTAATTTATTGATTCATACATGGCCTGAACATAACGCGGTGCATATTGATTTGATTACATGTTCTCCTATTTATAATAAGGAAAGGTTAGGTTTAACGGTTGGTGAGTTGTTTGGGACTAAGAGTGTTGAGGTGAGGAGGGTGGAGTAGGGTTGAGGTTGAAGTAAAAGTGGTGAATCTCGTCTGGAGTTGGGCTGGGTTCCAGACGAGATCGTTTGCGGGATGAATTCGGGATGAATTACGGAATGATGATATCATCCCAAAGGCCGGTATGCATCAGTTCTTGCACCATCCCTTTCAAAGCCCCGATTTCAGCAAACGTGATCACTGGTCTTTCTATATAGTTTCCAAGATCATCAACCAGGTTGCTCAGCGCTTGCCAGAACATAACCCCCATATCGAGAGGGGTGCAAGGGTTCTTTTTATCAATTGTAGATTTCCCAACACTGTACCAAGAATCGTGTTCCCAGAAAAAACTCTTGTACAGTTTGAGAGTGGCTTTGCATCCCTTGGGGCCGGTTTCAACAGAAATGTTTGCCGAGAGCAGTCCCAAGGTGGTTGTTTTTTCAAACTTGCCATCCTTCAGCGGCTCCCCTGGGGCAGACAAGGCCATATGCCTGAGCATAGCCAGTTCGCCGTTGATGATCACCAGCTCCTGCGGCTGCTCGCTTGGTACCAGAAGAGATTTAGTGCTTTTCCACAGACGGGGGAATGCTGCGGGATCAATGAGAGCCACTATTGCAGCGATTATCACCACTACAATAACGATGCTTATCCCATATTCTACAATCCCTTGGCCCGTTTTGCCTTTTTTTGATTTGAGAAAGTTCCAAATCTTCTTCATTTTTAACCCTCCTTTAGAGGTTTTAATCAGCGGGATGACTCCCTTTTCTTTACCCAAACGGGTGGTGGCTGACTCACCAACTAATCTGCCTATCTGCATCGCTAAGCCTTTTGGGGCTGCAATGAACGGCAGTGACCTCTTAGTACCTTGTTTCTCGATTGAGAAACAATGGTGGGTCGCTCTCCCGTAGTGGGAAGAGGATACTTGTTTTATGGATTTACACCCATGGGCTGGTATCACAGCCTCAAGAAGATTCCACCCTTTTAAGTATTTTGGTGGAAGTCCCTGCAGGTTAGACTTTCACCTTTGGGGTTTCCTCTTCTTGGCATATTTTCTCTCACGAGAAATGAAGACACATGCCTGTGCCTAGCTTGGTTTAAATAGTTATTCCAAGCCTTGTCTACTATCTTGGCTGACCATGCCTTCGCAACTTCTATTGGGTGTGCGATACCCTTTCCTTCGTTTGACTCCATGTTTTTAGGATGGGGGAATCATTTTCCTTTCTTTCAACCTGCTACTGGTGCACAATGTGCATCTTTCCAGGTTTTGCAACAGATTATCCGGTGTGGTTGTTAAGCCACGCCGCTGTCGCTGGGGAAAACCCGATTCAAGGGGGATGTTTATCTTTGGACTAGATAAAACTTATACCAAAGCATCCCTGTTTCTTAGGAAGAATAAAAACCACCAAAATTTGACGACCTTTACTCTTCCCAAGAACAACGAAAGGCTACTTATCTATACTGTTAATATAGTTTTCAAAGTACAAAGACAGTGACTTATGGACAGTTTGATATTTGAGGACCTTGAGTTTACCCCAGGAACCTATAGTTTGCAAATGATTTAACAGGGTAGTTCTGCTTTAGTTTAATAACAATAATATTGAAAAAAATGAGTCTCCGTCAGAGTGGGCTGGGTTCTGAGGGAGACTCGTAATAAGTTGTGGGCAAAAGAGTTACGTATTTGCCCAAAGCGGGGAGAAGAAAATTATCATCGCCAGAATCATAGCGATGACCCCGAAGGTCTCCCTTTTTGTTGTGACCGACAGGCCACCAACGAGGAAAACTAAACCTCCTATAGTCATTCTTACCCAGGGTGCCCACCCTGAGCCCATCGCAATCCAGAGGGTTCCACCGACAATTAAAACCACTCCCCCTAAAATTAAAGCTACTGGCGCCATTCTGCTTTTCATCATCATTCTCCTTGTTTTTGGTTTTTGAATTTGGACCGCCATTATACCTAATTATCCTATAGTAATCAAATCGATAAAATACAATTCAAACCCGTACAACTTCTTCCAAAAAAC
>CAYRWK010000057.1:0-313 GCA_964427965.1 uncultured Candidatus Saccharibacteria bacterium
CACCCGGAACAGCTGAAATTAAAGCATAGAATTAGCCGTTTGACAATAGCAACACCGCCTTGGCAACACACCCCCGGCAACATAGCCTTCGCAAAACGCCGGTAATCTAGTAAAATGACTTCTGCATTAGGGATTTTGCTTAGGATTTGCCAGAGTAGCTCAATGGCAGAGCAACGGTTTTGTAAACCGTAGGTTGTGGGTTCGATCCCCACCTCTGGCTCCAGTGCTTATATTTACTTTTGTGCACCGCTCGCGTGATAGAATGGTCGTGTTGAAAAACTAATATTTATTTATTTTGCCGAGATACCAAAGT
>CAYRWK010000057.1:323-3925 GCA_964427965.1 uncultured Candidatus Saccharibacteria bacterium
AATGGTCGTGTTGAAAAGCAAATAGTTTTTTTGCCGAGATACCAAAGTGGCCAAATGGAGCTGACTGTAAATCAGCTGGCGTAAGCCTACGGGGGTTCGAATCCCTCTCTCGGCACCATTTTTTTGGTAATAGTGTGTGCCCACTTAGCTCAGATGGTAGAGCAACTCCATGGTAAGGAGTAGGTCCACGGTTCGATTCCGTGAGTGGGCTCCATTTTCCCAACATACATTGTCATATTGACCGTAGTTATATTACCGAATATAATACGAAGTATGTCCTATCCTCCCGCAATTAAAGAACAAGCTATTTCCCTTCGCCAACAAGGATACTCTGTAAAGGAAATTGCAAAGACGTTCGGAATTGCGCGGTCTACCTCCTCGCTGTGGTTAAGGAACGTTTATTTAAACGATGTGGCAAAGGAAAGGTTGGAAGGTAACAGTAAAAGAAGCCAAGAGCATTTTATCAGAAGATGCAGACAAAGAATCACAAAAATACATAGAACTAAAACAAAAATTAGAATACAGGCACTTTCTACTGTAAGCAAGATTTCATCAAGCAAACAGCTTAAAAAACTTTGCTGCGCATTACTGTTTTGGGCAGAAGGTTGTAAGAACTTAACAACTATGAGATTTATTAACTCTGACCCAAATACAATTAAATTTTATATCACGTTGCTTAGACAATGTTTTAAAATTAACGAAAGTAAATTGCGCATCACTCTGCACCTACACGAATATCACAACGAGAGTGAAACAACAAATTTTTGGTCGCAACTTACAGAAATTTCTACATCCAATTTCTGCAAGAGTTATATAAAACCGCATACAGGTAAAAGAAAGAGAGCAGGATACATGGGATGTGTTAGTTTAAGCTACTTCGACTACAAGGTTGCTCACGAGCTAGCGGCAGTCTATAATGCATACACTAAATTGACTTTAGGGGCGTAGTGTAACGGTAGCACAAAAGTCTCCAAAACTTTTAGAAAAGGCTCAACCCCTTTCGCCCCTGCCAAATTCTTGACAACAACCTCCCCAGAATAAATACTTATTTCATGAAAAGATTTTTAATCATTGTACTTGTTGTTGGGTTGATTCTACTTGCTATTCGCTTAATTTTTGCTCAATACACCCAGATACTACCGGGGTTAACTTTTTATCACGAGTTTCTTTATTCAAAAGGACAAATACCAGCCCTTACAGGTTGCTTTAATACCTGCAAAGGAAGTAGCCAAAAGCTCATTTGTGGAATTAGTGACGAGACTTTTGGACGATCTTGTTATTTTGTCTGTACTGGTGATTTTTATAACAATTGCGGTATGAGATAGAAGTTCCAGGCATAACCTCCGTGTATCAATAGACATATTTCAGAAAAAGGTCTATAATGACCACTATATGAAATATATAATGTTAAGGGGTACACTCAAAGACAAAAAAATTGAACTTTTTTCAAAATCCGACTTCCAAAACATCTTCGATCTAACGAACGCAGCTGCTGCAACCACACTAAAAAGATACAAGAAACACGGCTATATCAAAAATCCCAAACGCAATTTATACTTTTTTTCTGACAATCCCCCATCGTCTCTGGAACTGGCGTATAAAATGTATGCTCCCTCCTATATTAGCTTCGAAACTGCGCTTTCTATTTATGGAATTATTCCGGAAGTTGTATATTCAATTATCAGCGCTACATCCAAAGCAACACGAGAAATTACTTTTGAAAGCGTTACATACAAGTATCAAAAAATTAAAACAAGTGCGTTCGCAGGTTACAGTAAAAAAGGTAATTATTTCATTGCTGATCCGGAAAAATCCCTAGTTGACTACTTGTACTTTGTAGCAATTGAAGGTAAGATACTTAACGAACGTCTCAACCTTTCAAATTTATCCCGACAAAAAATTTTCAACTACTCACGATTGTTTCAAAACAGGGCATTGGATATATTAATTAAGAAACTTTATGCTAAACATTGACGAACTAAACAAAATAGCTGTAAAGAATCAAACATATCCCCTAAATATTTATAGGGAGTACTGTCAGAATATGTTTCTGTCTTTTCTGTATCAAGAAAATAACTCAAATAATATACAGTTTAAAGGTGGAACTGCGCTAAGAATTTACTATAACAGCCCCCGTTACTCGGAGGATCTTGACTTTTCAGTCTTTAAACTAAATAACAAACAAGTAGAAGATTGTATGCTTAATGTTTTCTTTAATCTTGAAAAGTCCAACCTTACGCCTGCCGTTGAGGAGTCAAAAGAAACCAGCGGAGGGTATCTTGCCAATCTAACACTGACAATAGGTGGAAATAAAGTAAAGATTTCAATCCAGGCATCTAGAAGAAACTCTAAGTATATACAACCTAATATTTCCTTAATAAACAGCAACTATGTCCCACCCTATACCATTTATCTACTAAACGAAAAGGACTTGATCGAAGAAAAACTGGAAGCCTCAATAACAAGAGCAAAACCAAGAGATTTCTTTGACATCTACTTTTTGTTAAGAAAGGGGGTTATTGGGGTTGAACAAAAAGGGCTGTTAAAACAAACTGCAGAAAAAATTGAAAAAGAAAGAATCAATTTTAAACGAGAGTTGGAAGATTTTCTTCCCAAGAATCTACATGCAGTTGCCGGTGATTTTACACACCTATATCTTCAGGAAGTTGGTAAGTATCTGTTGTAACTGGAATCACAATGTAACTTTAACCCGCGCATCATACTCCTTCCTCGGATCATTCATCCAAACCTCAGTGGGTCTTACTTTATAAAACCTATACTTATATATTTTAAAAAACTTCTTAAAGTCCTTTACACTAGCCAAACTGCCATACGGCCAGTTACGACCAAAGTAATACTTAAACACCTTCATAGAATCAGCAATTCTTACCTCACTGGCCTCTCCCACTATTTGTAGGCCAATTCCCTCTCCAAATAGCTGATGCGAATCGTAAATAGCTACCCCAATTCTTGGGTTGTGTTTGATACCGATGCAGTGGCGGGAACTAGGTAAAGACATAAAGTATAGGTTGTTATCCTCATCTGTAGCATAGACAACTACAGAAACCCATGCCTGGTTGTTCTCATCAACAGTTCCAAGTGTCATGTATTGGTTGGTATTAAGTATTGTTCTAGCGGTCTTTTTTAGGTTAATGCTCTTGTCCATGCCCAAAAGTTTAATCCCTGCAACAACCCTTGTCAAAATGCTGATATATACGAGAGAAACTCCTTCGTTCTCAAGAATACTATACATTCCAATGTAGCTGAGTTATTATAAGTTCAGGTCCCACCGAATATAAAAAAGAGGTGACAAGGGCGTGAGAACCATTATACAAGATCCCGAGGAAAATCAAAAACACCCGGGCGTGGGCTCGGCGGTGACAATGCCCGTCATCATGGTACCCTCGGCCTCGATCCCTGTCCTTGTCATCAAAAAATAAATTACGTGTGGGAAGGGGAGGGTAAAATATTCGACCGCCAGGGTATTTTGCAGCTCCCCACAATTTTTCTATTGAAACCACCGCAAGTCCCCATGTATAATGCAACCACGTTAAACATACTTACCAACATCCTATCCGAAATAATTATCTTCATAACCGTCA
>CAYRWK010000058.1:0-3706 GCA_964427965.1 uncultured Candidatus Saccharibacteria bacterium
CTATGCTTTAAACCGCACATTATATTATTTGTTTAATCTAGCCCAGAATATAAGATGGAAAATACTTCGACTGATCAAAAGATAACTCCTGCAATGGATATTCGCCAGTCTGAGAAGTGGTCGCAGTACCTGGCGTGGATTGGCTGGACCTCGCAACATACTGCGGGGGATGTAAGTGTAGAAATAATGAAAACAGGGATAGGTGGTTTAGTTAAAGTTCAAAGACCTAAACTATTAACCAACGAGGATTTATTTCAAATTGAAGATATTTCAAAAAAGGCAAAAGCAATATTTGTAAAAGTAGAACCGGGGATTGGTCAGGATATGGATATTTTTAAAAAGAGGGGCTATAGAAACAGCCCATCCCCGCTTGCTCCACCCTCGACAATCTACATTGACTTTGCAAATTCATGGGACACTCTCTGGAATAATATTTCAAAAAGTGGGAGGTATTCTATAAGAAGATCTGAAAAGTGGGGAGAGAAAGTTGAGTTTTATCAAAATCCCTCTTCTGAAATTTTGCATAAGTTTTACGAGATAGAAAAAGAAAGTGCTAAGAGTCAAAAGTTTATGATTCAAAGCTACGAGGATCTGGCTAAAAAGGCTGAGGTATTTGGTAATGATAGCTTTGTTGCTTTGGGGTTTGATGCAAAAGGTAATTCTACCGGAGGTAAGTTTTTCTTAGGATGCGAGAATTGTATTTGGTACGTACATGCCGGAACAACGGCTTTGGGTCGTAAGTCAGATTCGGGACATAGAACAATGTGGGAAAGCATGCTGCATTTTAAAAAGCTTGGCTACAAAATGATGGACATGGATGGTATTAATGATCAAAGGTTTCCCAACTTTACCAAAAACTGGGGAGGTTTTTCCTTTTTTAAAGAAAAGTTTGGTGGTGAAAAGATTAGGTTTCCCAAGCCGCAGATTAAATACTTGAGTGTGGTGTTAAAGGTGTTGTCTAAGATTCAGAGGCTTCCGTTGTAGAAGAGTGTAAAAGAAACCTGCACGATGGGGTGGAGCACCGTGCAGGGTAAAACGATTTATGATACAAGCCGTAAGAGGATCCACAAACCCACCCAAAGAAAACATATCAGCCCGAAAAAGGCCACGGCCATCCACTTTCGGGTTTTTATCTTGAGGACAATATGGATGGTGGAGATGGTAACGATTCCCCAGCCAACAATGTCCATCAAGAAATGTTTCTGATCTTCTATAACTACAAAGATTAGAAGTGTGTACCCCACTTGGATGAAACCAGCCCAGATCAACATTAGGGCCGTTTCTGTTTTTGTCGAGGGCAGGATTTGCCCCCATATCTCGTGAAGTTTTTTCTTCATTTTCTCTCTCCTTGGTTACTTTTAGATTTGTTAAAAGCCAGTATATACTATAGGATATATGGGGTCAACGCAGGCTATTACTTTAAGTGGGTAGCAGATACAAAAGTTTAGCCCTTAAAAGCAAAAGGACAAATCTTATTATAGTCACACCACTCACAATGCATTCCCGGGGCCGCTTTAAAATCACCGGCCTTTATCTCTTCCACAATCTCTTTAACCTCGTCTTTTATTGTAGCTAATTCTTTGGTTGTTCTTGTGGTAGAAACCTTTTTACCTTCTTCCACAAAATAATAGGTTAGTTTTGTGGGTTTAAGATTTAGTGCCTCCGTTGCACCAATTGCATAAAAAGCCACCTGATCATCTTTATCTACATCTTTTTGATCCTTAGCACGACCTGTTTTGTAATCAATAATTTCCACACCTCCGTCAGCAAGAGGATCAATACGGTCAATTCTTCCATAAAACTTAATACCGTCAATTTTTATATTAAAAGGCTTCTCAATTGCCAGTGGTTTGGTTTTTGTTGAAGCATTCTCATCATAATATTTTTTAAGTAATGCTTTACCATTTTCAAAATATTCCTGCCTATGTTCTTCGTTCAAGTACCCAAGCGGCTGCCAATTTTTTTCATAAATTGCCAGTAGGTCTGGGTAACTGCACTTTTCAAACATTAACTTGGTATGAAAGTCTCTAAGCGTATCATGAATAGTTGATCCAAAGCTTAATGCATGGTTTGGAGGGGTAGGAATGTTTAACACGTAAGAATACTTGTACTTTAGAGGGCATGTTTGAAAGCTTGAAATCTGAGTGTAGCTTAAAAATGCCGGCATGAAGTCTGTGATCTTTGTCATTTTTGGTTCACGATATCCTGATTCTTTGCCAAATAAACCTGTTTGAGCATTTACTTTCTTTACATCTTCAGAGCTAATCTCGTTGTATTTAATACCTGTTTCTCCTATGTATCCGCTAATAGTTTTATCACGCTTGCCGCCGTAGTTTTTTGCGGCGGTTAAATACAAATATTTTTGAGCACGGGTCATGCCTACATAAAACAATCTGCGTTCTTCCTGAATATGCGCGTCTCCCATGGGCAACGTTTCTTTAATTAGCTCGTCCGGGATTTCTATTTGATCTTTACGATCTCTGGTTGGAAATCTATCGCTCACCAGATTTACCATAAACACTACCGGAAATTCCAAACCCTTGCTGGCATGAACTGTTAGCAGTTTTACAGTTTCTATATCTTCTATTTCAGCTTGAGCCGGGTTATCTCCTGCTTCAATCATTAAATCCAAATAATCTACTAGATCCACGATGGTTGGAATTTCTTTGTTATCCCGTCTGTATTCAATTTCAAAAGTTTTCACAATATTTAGCAATAAGTTAAGGTTTTTAATTGCCAGTTGGTTTTCCATAGTTTCTTCCAGCAAGAACGGGGATACGTAATTTATTTCGTTAACCAACCCATAAACTATCTCTACCGGAGTGGCTTTTGTGATTTTGTCTTGATACTTTGTGACGATTTTATAAAACTCAACAACGTTTTCCTGCTTGTTTTCAGCTAATACTTCCCATAAATCTACTTTACGTGAACGGGCGTTTGCCAACATGCCTGAAATTTGATCTTGGGGAATGCCAAGTACGTCAATGTTTAATACTCGATACAAACTTATGGTGTCCTTGGGGTTAACCAGAATCTTTAAAAAGGCCATTACGTCCCGCACCTCTTCCCTATCATAAAGTCCGCGATTTCCTACAACTTGGTAGGGTAGTCCGTATTTGCGTAGTGCCAGAATAAAAGGATCCAAATGATTATTGGCACGAGCTAAAATGGCTATGTCTTTGTATGTGTACTGGGGCTCTGTGGCTAAGATTTCTAAAATTTTAGAAATGACTACTTCTACCTCGTCCTCACCTGTTTGCGTAAACAAAACCGTGGGTTTGGTTGTGTCTTTTTTTACCTCGCTCACCAGTTCTTTTGAAATACCTAATTTTGATTCCAAAGTGTCAGGATTATTGTTGGTAATAAGCTTGTACGCCGCATCCAAAATGTGCTGGTTAGACCTGTAGTTTTTTACAAGAGTTATCATGTTGGCTTGTGGGTAGTCTTGTCTAAATTCCAATATGTTTGAAACCGCAGCACCTCTAAATTTGTATATAGATTGTGAATCATCGCCCACAACGACTAGGGATCTTTTTTGCATGTCGGTGGGACACAGTAGTTTTATTAATTCATACTGACTGTAGTTGGTGTCCTGAAATTCATCTACTAATACGTGTTTAAATTGTGTTTGATATTTTTGTAATATGCTTGGGCGTTCTTTGAGTGTTTTTATGGTCCAGGTGATTAGGTCTCCAAAGTCCATTTT
>CAYRWK010000059.1:0-3482 GCA_964427965.1 uncultured Candidatus Saccharibacteria bacterium
AAAGAGGTTCTTGATGATGAAAATAGAAGAAATATCAAATCAATCGAAGACGCATCTACAGAGGTCCGACATAGTTTGTCTGAAGAGATCTCGCAATTTGGAAAAGCATTAAAGGAAGAAACTGTAGAATCGGAAGAACTTGTGAAGCAGAAAGTAGATGCTGAATACTTAAAAATACATGAGGGGTTAGAAAAATATAGATCTGAGAAAATACAGAAAATAGATGAAAACATCTATAAAATTGTAGTAAATGCTTCTATGAATATTCTAGGTAAGGCAACAGATGTGTCATCCCAGCAAAAGTTAGTTATGGAATGCTTAGAGGAAGCAAAAAAGGAAGGGTTTTTTGAATTAGTTTAACCCATATAACTATGACATTGCCTGCCCACACAATACAAGAAGCTAATCAGTACCTTTTGGATATTTCTTTTCTAGAGGCTTTGCTGTTTAAGAAGTCCCTTGATGGCTTTAACAAAGAGCTTGAGAGGTTTCCCGCTCTTAAACAACTGCTCACAACAGACGGCGTTATCAGTTCTAATACCGAAGTGCTACACGACTGCTTGTGCACCATTAAGAGCAATTTGCAAGCTTTGGTACCTGTAAAAATTACCTTGGCATTTTTGCCTGACGACGCTTTTGTATCAAAACTCTTTTCGTGGTTTGCAGATAAGCTTTCTAAAGAATGCATCCTTGATATTTCAGTAGATCCTAAGATCTTGGGGGGAGTACTTATTGCGTATGCCGGTTTATATAAAGATCTTTCTCTCAAAACTAAGGTGAAAAACTACTTTAAAAAATTTAATAAGTTGGAAGATGTGCTAGTTGCATAAATGATTTACTCAAAAGAAGACTTTACAAAATACTTAGAAGATATCGGGGAAGTAGGCTATGTCCAAATGGTAAGTATGCCCCTTATTTCTGTAAGCGGTTTGCCCGGTGCAAAAACTTACGAAGTTGTGTTGTTTGAATCCGGGGAGCTTGGTTGGGTACTGTCTTTATCAAAAGATTACGCAGAAATACTGCTCTTGTCCCAAAACCCAATACAAATGGGATGCAGAGTTGTGCGTACAAATATGCCCCTAGAAATACCGGTTGGGGAGGAGCTTCTTGGTCATTCCATTGACGCTTTAGGCAAGTCCTTGTATGACGATAATCCCGTTATTTTGCAAAGTACCAGTAGAATTGATGTTCCTGCTTCGGGAATAAGTTCCCGCGAAAAGGTAAGTGAGCCTTTGGAAACAGGGGTAGCGGTTGTAGACCTGACGGTTCCCTTGGGTAAGGGCCAGAGAGAACTAATAATAGGGGATAGAAAGACCGGAAAGAGTGAATTTTTGCTACAAGTGCTTCAAACGCAGGTAAAAAAAGGCGCAGTTTGTATTTACGCTTGTATCGGTAAGAAAAAGATTGACGTAAAGAAAGTTGAAAATTTTATCGATAAGAATAACCTGTGGAAAAGCTGTATTGTTATAGCTTCCAGCTCGTCAGATCCTTTAGGTCTAATCCACCTTACTCCGTATAGCGCTATGACAATGGCCGAATATTTTAGAAATATTGGTAAAAATGTGGTGTTAATACTGGATGATCTTACTACCCATGCTAAGTTTTATCGTGAAATATCTTTAATAAGCAAGAAATTTCCCGGGAGGTCTTCTTACCCCGGTGATATTTTCTTCACACACTCCCGCTTACTTGAAAGAGCTGGTAACTTTATTACTGACAAAGGGTCTGTTTCCATTACTTGTCTTCCAGTAGCAGAAACTGTAGAAGGTGATACATCTGGCTACATTCAAACAAATATCATGTCAATAACTGATGGGCATATATTTTTTGATTCGACTATCTTTGAAACCGGCAGGCGTCCTGCTGTCAACTATTTTCTTTCTGTTACACGTGTTGGTAGGCAAACACAGTCAAAGTTACGATGGAGTATAAATAGAGAGTTGATAAGCTTTCTTTCTTTGCTTGACAAAACACAGGATTTTGTCCATTTTGGGGCGGAGGTTAATGAGGGCATCAGGTCAACACTTTCTATGGGCTCGAAAATATTGTCATTCTTTAATCAGCCTATGGGACGAACTTTGGATCTTAATTTGCAAATAGTATTGTTTTCACTTATTTGGATAGGTTCCTTAAATACCGAAGACCCTGCCGGATCCTCCATTGTGTTGGAAAAGGCAATTAGTCTATATGATAAAAACGAGCAATTTAAGCTAAAAATTGATGACCTGGTTTATAAATCCGAAGATTTAAATGATTTGTTGAAGAAAGTAATTAATTCTTCTGCCGAGATGATCAAGCTGCTTGCTTAGTGTGACAACATATGCCATTACGCAATAAGATTAAAAAAGAAATATTAGAACTTTCTGATGTGGGTAAGATGATTCAGGCATATCAGGAGATAGCTGCGATGAGAATGCGTAGAACCAAGGAGTTTGTCTTACAGGATAGAGCTTTTCTTAAGGGTTTAAATGATATATACAACGAGGTCTATACGATATATGACAAGAAGCCTCGCATGGTTCGAGCTGTAAAATCCAAGCAGTATGTTAGAAAAACAAATAATAAAACCGTTTTCGTTTTGCTTTCAGCAAACACCGGACTTTATGGCAATATTGTCAGAAAAACCTTTGATTTATTCAGTAGGGATTTAAAGAGAGCACCTTCGGATGTTGTTATAGCAGGTAAATTTGGTAGGAAGTTTTTTGAAGAGGTTTTTTCTAATAGACCTTTTAAATTCTTTGATTTTGAAGATGCGGGATTGGACATAAAAAACGCCCGTGAAATATTAAGATACGTATTAAGGTATGAAAATATTATTGTGTATCATGGCCTTTTTGAAAATATCCTTGAACAAAAGCCTGTAAAGACGGTTGTCACCGGAACAATGGGTTTGCCAGAAACGGTAAAGTCTGCAAATGCTAAGAGCAATAGGTATATTTTTGAGCCGTCTTTGGAGGAGATCGTTTCGTTTTTTGAGAACGAAATACTTTCGTCAATCTTTAATCAATCCACTTATGAGGCTAATCTTAGTAAATTTGCTTCTCGTATGATAAGTTTAGATAGGGCAACCGTATCTGTAAAAAACCAGCTTGGTCAGCTGGGTTTTAGGCTTAGAAAAGCTAAACATAGGAACATGAATATGAACCAACTTAATCGTTTGTCAGGCATTTCTTTATGGGGGAAATTAATGTGAGCACTAACCAGATGCAAGTTTCAGGCAGAATAGTGAGTGTAAGAGACTTTGTAGTTGAAGTGGAGTTTATTGGCGACAAGTTCCCGGTAATCCGCAACGCATTGTATTTAGAGAAAGATCCTACAATCCAGTTTCATGTCTTTAAATCGTCTAGCAAGTCATCTTTTTACTGTATTTGTTTAGGTTCAACAAAAGATATCAGCAGAGGTGATGTTGTTATTGATACCGGACGTCCTTTACAGGTTCCTGTAGGTGCAGAGCTTCTTGGTCGTGTTATTGATCTTTTTGG
>CAYRWK010000060.1:0-3404 GCA_964427965.1 uncultured Candidatus Saccharibacteria bacterium
CCCGTTCACGTAAAGTAGATTTATGGGAAGTATTAGCTGAAAACAAGCAGGAAAATGTAGTTGAGTTTTATAAAATTGTCACAAAGTACCAAGACAAAATCACAAAAGCCACTCCGGTAGAAATAGTTTATGGACTTGTTAATGAAATAAACTACCTATCTCCGTTTCTATTGGAAGAAACCATGGAAAACCAACTGGCAATTAAAAACCTAAACTTATTGCTAAATATTGTGAAAACTTTTGAAATCGAATACAGACGGGATAACAAAGAAATTCCAACCATCGTGGATTTAGTAGATTATTTGGATTTAATGATTGAAGCAGGAGATAACCCGGCTCAAGCTGAAATAGAAGATATTGAAACTGTAAAACTGTTAACGGTTCATGCCAGCAAGGGTTTGGAGTTTCCGGTAGTGTTTATGGTGAATCTAGTGAGCGATAGATTTCCAACCAGAGATCGTAAAGATCAAATAGAAATCCCCGATGAGTTAATTAAAGAAACGTTGCCTATGGGGGACGCGCATATTCAAGAAGAACGCAGACTATTTTATGTAGGCATGACTCGTGCTCAAAAATACTTATATCTAACAGCCGCAAAAAACTACGGCGGCAAACGGGACAAAACTATTAGCGGATACATAGGAGAAACAGGTATTAAATACAACGAGATTAGCTCTGAAGATGTAAAGAAAGTAAATGCTCAGACAGGATTGTTTGGCAAAGAATCAGGCTACCGTGAACCAAAAATGACAAAGATCACAGACTTCATGCCGGCATTTTTGAGCTATACCCAGATTTCAAGCTTTCAAACATGCCCTCTTAAATACAAATATTCCTATGTATTAAATATTCCAACTCCTCCAAACCACGCTCTAAGCTTTGGGTCAACTATTCACGATACGTTAAGAGACTTTCATACCAAACTAATGTTTGAAAAGTGCAGTTATCAGGACTTATTGTCAATTTATGAAAAAAATTGGCAGCCTCTTGGATACTTAAATGAAGATCATAGGCAGGAATATTTTGAAAATGGTAAAGAGTTACTTAAAAAATATTACGATGAGAATGCTTCTACTAAAATCAAGCCATTGGCAATTGAAAAGCCTTTTAATATAAAAATCGACGGGATTAAATTTTATGGAAGGATTGACCGTATCGATCCTCTTACTGACGGAGGGGTGGAAATTATTGATTACAAAACAGGTCGTGCTAAGGATCAAAAGGATGTGGATAAAGATGATCAAGTAGCTTTTTATGCAATTGGGGCAACAGAGGCTTTAAATCTTAAACCCACAAAACTAACCTACTATTTTGTGGAGGAGGGTAAAAAGGTTTCTACCACAAGAACCGCAAAAGAGTTAGCTACAATAAAAGATGGGGTAAAAGAAATCGTGGAAGAGATAAAGGCGGGAGATTTTAAAGCTACCCCCGGGATGCATTGTGAGTGGTGCGACTATAATAAGATTTGTCCTTTTGCCTATAAGGGCTAGACGTTAAAGCGGAAGCTTCTGAATCCTAGACAACACCTTTAACACCACACTCAGGTATTTGATCTGTGGCTTTGGAAATCTAATCTTTTCACCACCAAACTTTTCTTTAAAAAAGGAAAAACCTCCCCAGTTTTTAGTAAAATTAGGGAATCTTGAGTCGTTAATACCATCCATATCCATCATCTTATAACCAAGCTTTTTAAAATGCAGCATGCTTTCCCACATGGTTTTATGCCCCGAATCCGACTTACGACCCAAAGCGGTAGTTCCGGCATGTACATACCAAATACAATTCTCGCATCCTAAGAAAAACTTACCTCCGGTGGGGTTACCTTTTGCATCAAACCCCAAAGCAACAAAGCTATCATTACCAAATACCTCCGCCTTTTTAGCTAGATCCTCGTAACTTTGAATCATAAATTTCTGACTCTTAGCACTTTCTTTCTCTATCTCGTAAAACTTATGCAAAATTTCAGAAGACGGGTTTTGATAAAACTCAACTTTTTCACCCCATTTTTCAGATCTTCTTATAGAATACCTCCCGCTTTTTGAAATATTATTCCAGAGAGTGTCCCATGAATTTGCAAAGTCAATGTAGATTGTCGAGGGTGGAGCAAGCGGGGATGGGCTGTTTCTATAGCCCCTCTTTTTAAAAATATCCATATCCTGACCAATCCCCGGTTCTACTTTTACAAATATTGCTTTTGCCTTTTTTGAAATATCTTCAATTTGAAATAAATCCTCGTTGGTTAATAGTTTAGGTCTTTGAACTTTAACTAAACCACCTATCCCTGTTTTCATTATTTCTACACTTACATCCCCCGCAGTATGTTGCGAGGTCCAGCCAATCCACGCCAGGTACTGCGACCACTTCTCAGACTGGCGAATATCCATCACAGGAGTTATCTTTTGATCAGTCGAAGTATTTTCCATCTTATATTCTGGGCTAAATTAAACAAATAATATAATGTGCGGTTTAAAGCATAGTCATATGAATCGATATACTCAACAAACCTACCCCCAAAACGGAGTTTAAAGTTAGTAAAGCCAAACCAGGGATCTTTGGTATCAGAAGGATCGTCCGCCGCACCCCACATATCAAACGTGGTACAACCTTTTTCCTTACCTAAATTAATTCCCTCCCAAGCCACAAGGGTGCTGGCGTTTAAATTTCTGTATTCATCCGAAGATCCACCGTATGGATAATATAAAACATTATCGTATACAAAAAACATCCAAGAGGCTAAAGGAGTACTTTCATAATACGCGGTTAATATATAGGCCAAACCCTTAGGATGAAAAAATTCCCAAATCTTTTGATAATAGTTTTTAGGATGGATAAAATACTTTTGACGATCCGCTGTTTCTTTAAGAAGTCTATAAAATACATCAAAGTCTTCTATAGACTCCCCTCTTTTAACTACCACACCTTTTCTTTGAGCAAGCCCTAGGTTATAACGGTGCTTGGTGTGCATTTTTGCCAGCAACTCCTCTTGAGGTTTAGAAATGTCTAGCAAAATATTATGTTTAGCAAAAGTATCTCGGGGGGAATTGACACACCCGGCTTCTACAAATAATTTTTCGGCCTTTTCACCTTCCTCTCCTTTAACTACGTTTGGAATATCAAAGTTAATCGCAAAGCAGTGATTTTGTTTAAGGGAAACCTTTAACTCCTCCCAATTAATTTGTGTTGGATCAACCTTTGGACAATAGGCGTAGTAAAAAGGTAAAAAAGATAACTTATGAGTTGTATATTGAATATTTCCAACCCTTACCGATTTTGTGCCATATTTTGTTTTAAAATCGCTCCATTGTGGAGATTGAACTACGTGGGATCCCATAAAAAGAGTATATCACGCTAAAAAGTGAAGTTGACAGAAAGCTAAACCTAAGATACCTTCTATCTAAAGGAAC
>CAYRWK010000061.1:0-3225 GCA_964427965.1 uncultured Candidatus Saccharibacteria bacterium
TTTCTTCCAGGCCCCCTTACACTTGTTTTACCAAAAACCCCGCTTGTTCCGGATCTTCTTACAGGGGGTTTACCTACTCTTGGTATTAGAGTTCCAAATAATACTTTTTGTCTGGAATTGGCAAAGGCTTTGGGTAACCCTTATACTGCCACCAGTGCAAATATTAGCGATATGGGTGATTGTTACTCTATTGAAGATATTTTGACTCAATATGGGGATGAAATTAATAGTGTTGATTTAATTGTTGATGGCGGGGTTTTGCTTCGTACAATGCCTTCAACAGTAGTGGGTATATCTGGCAGTGAGCCTACCGTGCTTAGAGAAGGGCCTATATCTTCAAGTGAAATAGTTTCTTCCTTAACTAAATAAGCCACTCTTTGGAATCCCTACTCATCCTTTGTTATGGTCTATAATATCTCAAATGTTAAAAATTCTTTATGCTGCGATAATTGAAGCTCGACCAAAACAATGGATGAAGAACCTTAGTTTGTTTGGAGCTGCGGCCTTAATGTGGCATCTGTATGATCCTACTGTACTGGTGTCTACAACAAAGGCGTTCCTCATTTTTTGTATGATGTCGTCTGGTTCTTACTACCTTAACGATTTAGTTGACGCGAACAAGGATAAACACCACCCTATCAAGAAAAACAGACCTATTGCTTCAGGAATTTTTCCTAGGAGACTGGCGATACTGGTCACGATATTTTTACTCTGTGGCTCGTTGATACTTTCAAAAATTCAGTTGGGTACTACATTCACCTTGATAGCGTGTTTTTTTGTATTTCTGCAAATACTTTATTCTTTCTATCTAAAACGAATTGTTTTGTTAGATACAATGTCTTTGGCACTTTTCTTTGTTTTACGCGTTTTTGCAGGCGGGGTTGCTTCTCATGTTTCTATTTCCTCCTGGTTGTTCCTCACAACAGTAGGTTTGTCTTTATTACTAGCTTTTGGTAAAAGACAATCCGAAAAAACACTCATGGATGCCACTCCCGATAAGAATCAAACTCGAGACACTTTAGACCTGTACAATATAATTTTTTTAGGGAAAGTAATGACCGTTTCTGCGTCAATTTGTGTAATTTCCTATGCCTTATTTGCCTTTCAATCTTCACCAGATATCCGACTTGGGTTTATGCCTGTTATGCTAGGTGAGGTTAAACTGTTTATGCTTTCGATTCCAGTTGTTATATACGGAGTTGGAAGATATATTTATGTCGTTAGTGAAAAAAAAGAAGGAGAAGCCCCTGATAGGATTCTTACATCTGATTTTCCTCTTATTCTTACTCTTACTATTTGGTTTATACTTATAACCGCAGTTAACTTTCTTAAGTAATGCTGTTAATATTTTTAGGTAGGGATGCTTAAACTACTTTACTTTGCAGCCTTCACACTCTCAACAACCTTCTCAAAAGCTTTGGAATCATTAACTGCCATTTCAGCTAAAGTTTTTCTATCAAGCTCTATATTGGCTTTTTGTAAACCGTTAATGAATCTGCTGTATTTAATATCGTATTGAGTTAGTGCGCCGTTTATTCTGGCAATCCAAAGTCTTCGTAAATCTCTTCGTCTTTGTCTTCTGCCTCTAAATGCTCTTTCACCTGATACAGTTACAGCTTCGGTTGCTCTTTTGAACAATCGATTTCTTGACATTCTGTAGCCTTTTGCAAGTGCTAGTATTTTAACGTGTCTTCTATGTCCTCTTGGACCGCCTTTTACTCTAGTCATATTATCTTACAAGTCTTCCTTGTCTTCCTAATAATTTTTTATACATTCTAATATGTCCGGCGTCTATTTGTTCGCCTAACAATTGTTTTCTATGTTTTCTTGAGCTATCCATTTTTACTTTTAAATGGCCGTTATTGCTTTGCTTGCGCATAATTTTACCATTCTTAGTAATTTTTATTCTTTTCATTAATGTCTTTTTTGTTTTAGGCATACTATATTTCCTTCAATTACTATTGCTTCCAATTACTTCTTAACAAACGTTACAGCCAGTATATTACCACTCATTTTGGGTTCTGACTCTACTTTTGCAGTATCTGCCAAAAGCTCAATAAATTTATTAAGCTTTTCGCGACCCACGTCCAAGTGTTCACGTTCTCTACCCATGTACTTAACCGCAATTCTTACTCGGTTTCCGTCTTCAATAAAGCCTTTGGCACGGCTAACTCTTACGTTTATGTCACCGTCACTTATGGTTGGTCCAAAGATAAATTCTTTGAGCTCGCTCTTTTTGGATTTTGCTTTTATTGCAGAAGATCTTTTGCGTTCTTCATACAAAAATTTGTTAAAATCCAAAATCTTGGCAACAGGAGGGTTTGCCTTTTCCGAAATAATTACCAAATCCAATTCGTCTTCTTGTGCCATTCTCAAAGCATCCTGGGTCTTGATTACGCCTATGTTTTCTCCATCGGCTTTAATAACTCGGACCTCCGGTACTTTTATTCTGTGGTTTAAAATATAATTACTGTTTTGTATAAACTAAATCCTCCGTGAACAGTTGCTAAATTACCACAAATCAAGGGCTTTGGTCAAATATTTACTGTTTATCTTTTCTATTACTTCTTCAAGTTTTATAGCTCCGATGTTTTCCCCCGATCTTAATCTTACGCTAACTTGGCCGTTTTCCACTTCCCTATCCCCTATTATTAGCATGTATGGAACCTTGTGATTTTGAGCATCTCTTATTCTCGCCTGCATGGTTTCAGCTTTGTCGTTAATTTCTACTCTAATTTGTTTTTCAAGTAGTTTTTCTTTCACTTTTTCAGCATACTCATTATGTTTTTCACCTATTGGAATAATTGAGACCTGAAGTGGTGCTAGCCAAACAGGAAAAGCTCCTCCGGTATTTTCCATAAGATTTGCTATAAATCTACCGTAAGATCCCAGAATTGCTCTGTGTAGCATAACCGGAGTTTTTTCTTGACCGTCTTTGTCTGTGTAAACCAAGCCAAATCTTTTTGGCATGGCAAAGTCTACTTGTACTGTGCCTAGCTGACGATCGTTTCCCAAAGCGTCTTTTAGCATAATATCAATCTTCGGACCGTATAACGCGGCTTCTCCTATCATTACTTTACCTCCAAGATTCAGTTCATCGTTTACATCTAAAAGCATTCGCTGAGCAATTTTCCAATCAGCTTCTTCCCCAATATAGTTTTGTGGTTTTTCAGGGTCTTTGAAGGATAGAGATACCCAGTGTTTACCCCACATGCCAAATACTTT
>CAYRWK010000062.1:0-3216 GCA_964427965.1 uncultured Candidatus Saccharibacteria bacterium
CTCCTGAGTCGTATAACTATCCAACAGAAGTCTTTAAGATGTATCCTTACTACATAACTAAGCTTACAGAACAAGAAAGAGCATCTACCACAAGTATTGGTAATTACACTGGCCTTTTTACAAGTGAGATTACATGGGAGACCGGTAACTAAACTATGTTTAAACTAAATACACGTCAAAAATATATCGTAAATTCTAAAGGTCAAACTCTTGTTTTTGTGATTGTGGCTATGACAATTGCTTTGGCTTTGGGTATAAGTGTATCGGTAAGAACCATCTCTTCCCTATCCAGAACATCGCGAACCGATACGTTTGTTAGAGTACAAGCGGCGGCTGAAGGTGGTGCTGAAAGGTTTTTGCTACTACCAAATGGTGTTTTATCGGAAGGTGTTTCGCAGGATGAGTGTGAAGGTTTAGATTTAACTTATTCAAATGGCGAATGTATTGTAACTTTTCCTCCGGTTGATGTAGCAGATAAAATTTCTTCTAGGGCAAGAGTTTTGGTAAGTGAATTTTCAACTAATACTGATAACGACACTTACAAAATGAATATTGAAAAAGATACAACCTCTGAGGTTAATGTGGATGGGATTACTGAGGTTAAAATTTGTTGGCAGCCACCCGAAGTTGCTACAAGTCCCATAACCGGTTTTTATTATATTTTGTACAGTGCTTCAGATGACATGGATGAGGCCATTGTTTTAAATAAAGGTGGAGTTATCCAAACAGATAATGGTGACTACAAAGGCTTTTCTACACCGGATTCCCAAACAGAAAATCCTAGTACATACTGTAAGGAGGATATCGATGTAACCGGAGCTTCGGCTTTGCGTATCAGGTCTATTGGTGAGAATTTAAGTATAGAAGTGTCTAGTACGGGTTCGGGGGATATGCCTCTACAAGGTTATTTAATAGAATCTACCGGTGAGTTGCTACAGGAAGGTGGTGTTGCTGTTTCCAAAAAGGTTTCTGTGTATAAGTCCTACCCGTTTTTACCCGGAGTTTTTGACTTTAGTCTTTACTCGGGTGTGGGTTGGAAGTAATATATTAGTATTAAGTTAAACAAACTGCCTATGTTAAAAAACTTTAGTAAATCTAAATCCGGGTTCACCTTAATTGAGATGTTAGTTGTTGTCAGTGTTATCGCTATTCTTAGCGGTGTGGTTGCAGTTGTTCTAAACTCTTCCGGCTCTCAAGGAAAGGCTAGGGACGCTCAAAGAGTTGCGGATATCAAAAGAATTCAAACGGCTTTAGAGTTATATTTTTCGGATTATCGTGAGTACCCAAGAACTCCGGCTTCTACATGGATACGCATTACCGGAACAACTGATTTACTAACAACTGCTCTAAAGGGCGGCAGTTACATGACTGTTGTACCGGTTGACCCGCTAAACACATCAACTGCAAGCAACCCCTGTGATGACTTTACTAAGTATCGTTATAATTACAAAGATACAACAGGTAATTACTATATTTTAACGGCAATAATGGAAGTTGCTACTTCCGACGATATTAGCAAATGCAAAAACTTACCAATCTGGTCTTCACAGGGTTGCTCCAGTGGAGATACATGGAGTGGTACAACAGATTATTGCTATGGTGTTCAAAACCCTTAAACCCGGCACTTTAAATACGTCTTTAAATAAATCCTTTGGCTTTACCCTGCTTGAGCTTGTTATTACTGTGGGTTTAATTTTAATTCTTTCTACTACGTTGTTTTTTTTGCTTAGCCCAACTGAATCCAAAGCAAAAGCAAGGGACACAAAACTGCTCACGGATTTATATGCTTTTGATGCTTCGATAAACGACTATAAAAATGAAAACGGGGACTACCCCGATCTTACTCCCCCAACAGGTGTTACCTATCAGCACGAGATCACAACTTATGAGTTAAACGCTACTTTGGAGTATTACGTAGATAAATCTGCAAATGACGGCGGGAATGATGATGATGTGTACGAATTAGGTAACAAGCTAACTATACTTTAGTTTTTTTGCTTTAGCTGATAGGTTCCAACTGTCTTGTACAAATGTATATTTTTTGATAATATACCTCTGCCTGTGAGCTTCGGCTCCAGTCGGCCGCCTAGTGCTGAGCCGGCAACAGGCAATTTTTAATCCTCTTCCAAGTTCCCCTTACTGTTCTTATAGCTGTTTTTTACATCGCGTTTTTTACTTGTTACCCAGTTTGGGATGACGCTCCAAAAGAAAGGTTCTCCGTTACCGATTTTTTTAACAATAACTTTAATTTTCCAACTCTCGATTATTCCTATATATCCAAAATATTCGACTCTTGTAATAACGTGGGTTTTAACCCCATGATTATTAGCAGGAAGTTCTTTTGTAAAAGAGTCATACTCTTGTAGTGTGGTTGTTAGTCCTAACAATTCTACTGCTTTTGGCAAAAGCTTAAATCTCATCATTTGAGCATTGACATCTCTTTTTTTACCCCCAGACCTGTATACAATATGCCAAAAACCGTAGCTGTTAAATTTAACATTACTTTTTAACTGTGGGCAGAAAACCTCTCCGATTTTTTTATATTCTTCGTATGATAATGTCTTTTTACTTTGATATTTATCCTGGAACATACATGTATATTATCAGAATGTACGTTGTATTAATATATATAATTTTCATTGTACTTATGTTTGTCTAAAATACTCTCTAAACTTATTTTTTAAATTCTGGTTAAGCTCGTTTTATGGTGTTAATATATCCATATGAGGTTTTCTGCCCAAAAAACGCACACTGTTGGTGCCTTTACTCTTATAGAACTAATGATTGTAGTCGGTATCATCGCAATTCTCACCAGCATCATGATTCCAAGCTTTAACTTTTACATAGCCAACCAAAACTTAAAACAAGCTCAAGAGCAAATTAAAAACGATTTACGCACCGTTCAAAACAAGGCTTTAACCGGAGCTCTTTCTGCAGACGCATCTGCGCCGCTTTATTGGGGGGTTAAGTTTACAGACAACAGCACAAAATATACATATTTCACTTCGCACACTGCAGATGCGTCAGGTTGCAGTGCTGCACTTAATCCTGCAAGCAGTGAAGGCTTGCCTGCAGGTCTTGTAACAAGAGTTGGTGGAAGCGGGACTTACTGTATATTTTTTAATATGGATAACGGAAACATTGTTAACACGGACTCAATTATAGTTGGTAAAACCGGAGCAACGGGCAGTAATTGTAGAAGAGTTACTTTAACAG
>CAYRWK010000063.1:0-3168 GCA_964427965.1 uncultured Candidatus Saccharibacteria bacterium
TCTTTCATTGCATCAAAAACAACAGTCGCGGGTTGTCCGACACTGATCTTGGGTATGTATATTTCATTGACGTTAACGGTTAAAAGAGGTTCATTCAAAAAAGTATCGTTGTAATCTATTTTGGCAACATTGACCTGCGCGGCAGCTGCACTTATTGCAATATCGGCCTCTTTATACTTAAGCTCTGCGGCACGGAAATCTTTTTCGGCCTGAGTGAGTGCTGAATCAATGCTTTCTTTCTCCAGCTCTGTGTAATCTTCTTTAGTTGCCGGATTGGTTGTATTGTCGTTTTTGTAATTGATACCGTTTTCTGTGTTCAGGACCGTTTGCCTTTTGGCCCACATAGCAGCATCGGCGGACTGCTTGTTTTGTCTGGCGGTAGCCAAAGCACTGACGGCATTTTGATAGGCGGCATAACTTACTGCCTTTTGGGTGTCGCTTGCGGTTTTGTTATATGTTCCACTGACTTTGACGGTTTCTACAAAAGTATTGTCTTTGACAGTATATAAAAGCCGGGTGTCGCGCTTCTGGAGAACAGTAAACCTTAAAACCAAAATTAGTGCGATAAACACAAAACCAATAAGATATATCTTCCTTTTCTTCATATTATTTATTTTCCCCTCTTTGTGAATCGGCGATGTTACCGAAGATGCGGATCATTTCTTTGAGGTCTTTTTCAGGAATTGAGGCGAGCACTTTGTAATTAGAGGATATCATTGGATTTATTAATCCTTTTATCTGTGTTAAACCCAGTTTGGTCAGGCTAAGACCGGTAACCCGGCGGTCGTTTTGGTCAATTTCTCTGCTAACCCATCCTTTATCGGCTAAACGATTGGTTAGTTGCGTGGTCGATGACAAAGACATGTCTAACTCCCGCGCCAAAGATCCTACTGTAACACTGGAATTTGCATGAATATATTTCAGAGCCTCGATCTGCAAAAGGGTAGTTGCGTTGTCTTCAAACGAACCGGTTTGTTCGACAAATCGTCTGACCTTAACGGCTTTGCTTAAAAATTCAGATATTAGTTTAGTATTTGTTTTCATAGTACACCCAAACTTATTTATGACATTAATAATTTATATCATAAAGTAAATACTGTCAAGGGGAAAAATCGATAAATAAAAAACAGTTGTTCATCAGCCAAAGATATCTTTATCCCGGCCGTCGTGGTATAATACGCACAGAGCTTGCATTTAGGTGTTCAACAAAAACCTCTATTTTCTAAAGCTTATCTAATGAATAAACGACTTTTTGTAGCTGGTTTGCCTTTTTCGACTACCCAAGACGAACTTAAAACCCTTTTTAGTGAAAGCGGAACAGTTGTGTCTGCAACTGTGATTATGGATAAAATGACGGGACAATCCAAGGGTTTTGGTTTTGTTGAAATGGAAACAACTGAAGAAGCCGCTAAAGCAATATCTTCACTTAATGAAACTGAATTCGGAGGTAGAACTTTAATTGTTGCAGAAGCCAAACCCATGGAGGAAAGAAGAGATAGGGCAGATTTTGGAGGCAGGTCTTATGGAGGTCCCAGAGGTCAAAGACCGGGCTTTGGTAAAAGGAGAGAAGGCGGGCGTGGAAAATTCGGACGTGGTGAAAGAAATGGTGGCCATGGCGGATTTAGAGGGGGGAGGCCGTAAGATGAGTTTTTGTACCCGTTGTGGCAAGGAGAGGGTTGTTATATCCACCCGTCAAGAAAAAATCGGAAATTCACTGGTAACTTATACCGTTACCGAGTGCCCCGACCTTGATTGTCAAAAAGCGGTGAATAAAAATTTGAAAAATGACGAAATTAGGAGAGCTGCTATGAAAGAAGAACAGGAAAAAAGACTACTTCAGAGAATTTCGCGCAAAGCCGAGTAACCTCAAAAATTGGATTATTGCTTCGCCAGGTCTATTGCAGTTATCATAGATAGTGCAATGAAAAAAGCAAATAAATTTTGGACTTTTATCGGGGTTCTACTTTTTGCGGTTGTTGTCTATTTCCTGGCTAAAAACGCCGATATTGTAACCCAGGTTATATATAAATCCGGTGCATGGGCTCCCATTATTGCCACATTGCTTTATCCGCTTTTGGCTCCAACTCCGATTACAACAGATCCGATTACCGTTATTATGGTAGTAACTTACGGACCTTGGGCCGGAGCAGGAATAGCTTTAGTTGGGAACACTTTAGCAGCGCTTCTTGAATATTATCTGGGGACTAGAATTAATAAAATCGCAAATTTTGAAAAGAATAAAAAGAAGCTTCCTTTTGGATTGGGGAAGATGCCTGTCAACTCTGTGGTTTTTTTGATTTTCGGCAGAATGATTCCCGGTTATGGCGCCAAAATTATCAGTATTTTGGCAGGCACCTATAGGGTTCCTATTAAAAAATATATTTGGACAACCCTGGTTACAACTTCTCTGGGTTCTTTGCTTTTAGCATTCGGCACAACCGGATTGGTAAGTGCACTTAAATCATTGAAAATTTTTGGGTTAAATTAATCCCGAAAATAGTGTAAAATGTTTTTTAAGATCGATGCGCTGTGAGATTCTCTTCCTGGCTAAAAGTTTGAAAAAAGACCCTAACTTGTTATGTAAAGAGGAATGTAACACCCGCGATGAATGTATTTTTAGTAGCGACGATTTGATCTTTCCAAAGGTAGATATAAAAGAAGGCCCCCACAACGAAAACATAATTGACGGCACAAACATGGGTGTTGAGGAAATTATGGGAAGCTTAAGCGGCAATGGTATTAAAAAGAAGATTGATGCATCCAAAGATTTACTTCGGCAGATATACGACGCAAGCGTTTTGGATGGATAAAATTTCAAAATAGAGTTTAAGAATGGCAATTAGGGGGCTACGGGAGTATAATTCGCGGTAGTTAGCACATTTCGGCTTAAGATTTTTCCACTATTCATTTCATCAAAAAAGGAGGATAGGATGAATGGACAAAAGGAAATAATGATTAAGATGTTGATGCGTTCGGTAGAACTTCGAGCTAGTCATGAAAACACATTGCGTTGGATTGCACTTGAAGTTGAGCGCACCCGTTGGCTTTTAGGGAACCCGCGCGCCCTGGCTAGGGGGAACAGACTTTACCTTAACGGGTTTAGCCAATATCAGGACGTAACGGCTTGTGCTCTCTGGATAGGCGATCTTCTTCTAAAAGACGCATGGG
>CAYRWK010000064.1:0-1111 GCA_964427965.1 uncultured Candidatus Saccharibacteria bacterium
ATGGTGGTCGAGACAGGACTCGAACCTGTGACCCCTGCAATGTGAATGCAGTGCTCTAACCAACTGAGCTACTCGACCCAAACTCCCAATACCCACACAGTTTAGCAAAAATGCAACAAATGACAAACCTCTCAATCCTGCTAGAATATTTAGGTGATTAATAAATACGGCAAAATACTGCTAAGAAACGTCCTAGGAATAGCTGAATTGTTTATTATTGGCCTAACAGTAGTATTAATGGTATATGTTTTTGCTGCCCAACCACTAAGAGTAACCGGAAGCTCCATGCTACCTAACTTTTTTGATAGCGAGCAGATTATTGCAGAAAAATTATCTGTAAAATTTGAAGCCCCAAAAAGAGGCGATATTGTGATTTGTAAACACCCAAACAGTCCTGACAAACTAGTTATAAAAAGACTCATTGGACTTCCAAGCGAGACAATTAAAATAAAAGAAGGTCTTGTGTACATCAACAACAATATCCTTGCAGAACCCTATCTAGCACCCAATACAACAACAAAACCCGAAAAAAGCATGGAAGAAGGAGTTGAATACAAGATCCCCGAAGGATCGTTTATGGTCATGGGCGACAACCGTACAAACAGTGTAGATTCAAGAGATTGGGGACCAATTAGTGCTGACTACTTGATAGGCAAAGGTTTATTTATATATTATCCCCTTAGTAAGATTGGGTTTATTAATTAGTCATTGCATAGTTCACAGTTCATAGTGAACTATGAACCTCTTAAGCTGATTTTTGAGGTAAAACGTTAATCTTCTTCTTTTTTCTTGTCACAAAAGCAAAAGATATAATTCCATCAATAAGTGAAAAAATAGTAAAATCTTTACCCATCTGAGTATTGGCACCAGGAACAAAGATTCTACCTCTTTGTCTAACAATTATTTGACCGGGCTTAACAACCTCACCGCCAAAAAGCTTAAAACCAAGCCTTTTGCCTGCAACATTACCGCCCTGTCTTGCTTTTGAACTTCCTGCTTTTTTATGAGCCATTACTTCTCCTTAACCTTTGTGGAACTTTTTACTGCAGCTTTTTTCTTTGTAGCAGTCTTTGCTTTTGGAGTTTCTTTAGCTTTAGTTGGCACTTTAACA
>CAYRWK010000064.1:1211-3127 GCA_964427965.1 uncultured Candidatus Saccharibacteria bacterium
ATAACACTCATAACCTGTCTATGACCTTTTACCTTATCGTATCTTGATTTAGCTCTAAATCTTGCAACTCTAACTTTTTTGCTTTTAACTTCTTCCAAAACACTAGCCTTAACAACAACATCCTTTAATAAAGGAGTACCAAGATCAACTCCTGATCCATCATTAAAAGCTAAAACATCAAACTTAACATCAGCTTGATGCTCTATTTGAAAGGTATCCCCTTCAGAGATTTTTAATTGTTTTCCGCCAATTTTTACGACGGCGTATTTTTTAAACATAGGCTTCCCAAAAGTTACCCACGAATGTTACAACAAAACCGGCAAGTTATCAACCTTTTTAATATCATCATCTCCTGCCACTCTATTTTTTCTAACAAAACCACATTTTTCACATTTATGAACCAAGACCTCTTCTCCATCAGGTTTTAACATTTTACCTGTCGGAACCATCAACCCTAAGCAAGTAGAAGTTCTATCACCCACCTCATTATCAACATGCAAGGAATATAAACAAAAAGGGCAATGGTTTCGATTGTGAGTCCCGGGGGCAACTAGCGACACTGATTTTCCGCAGTTAACACATATAAACGTAGAATCTTGCATAGGGATTTAGTTAAATTACTTTTGACCCAACAAAACCAAGATATCGTAATCTAAAGCTTCATCTAAACCGCTCTCACCGGAAACTTCATACGTAGGTTTCATATCAGAAGTTAACGTTTCAATATAAGCCTTCTTGCTTTCTTTATACCTTATCAAGGTAGTGGTTCTACCGGATTCATCAGCAGTATCTATTGAAGGAACGGTGTAACCTTTTCCTTGTAAATAGGTCTGAGCCTTAGCGGCAAGTCCGGGAATGCCTGCGGCATTTTCCACCCTTATTTTTATATCAGCTTTATTTAAAGCAACGGCAGGAACTGTGGGAACAGTGGATTGAGTCGACTGAGTAGATTCATTTGTTTCACTCAAAACCTCCTGAGAGTTTTTATTGCGAATCATAAAGAAAAAGCCACCGCCAATAACCAATACCGCAGCAAGCGTTGCTCCTGCGTATACCAAAGCGTTGTTTTTTGTCTTAACCGCAGGAACAGGAACCATATTCAAAGCATTAAGCTGACTGGTCAAAATATTCAAATCTTCATTCACCATACGGTTATACAAAGCGTGGATCTCAAAACCCTTAATATCCTCACTAACTTGATCCGCAGGTATAAGAGGAGCAACATCGTAATGCGGGTCTAAGCTAAACGAATCGCCCTTTATTGTATAGATTTTTGTAATAGGGGTGGTTCTTTTATAAACTGATAAATCTCCCACCAACTTCTCAAGTTCCTTTGAGCTTTTTTCTTTTTCAAAAACTTGAGAAAAGTAAATACCATTTAACTCAGACAGAGCAACTATTTGATCGTTATCTGATTTTGAAACAAAAATCGCAGGCTCATTTCTACCAACAAATTTAGGCAAAAGTAAAAGCCAAGGCACAACACTTCTTAACGGAAAACCAAGATTATTGGCAACATCCATTAAAGTATGAACTTGGTCTCGTTTTACGCCAACAAACTGATAAACAAATGGGGCAATTTTTTGGTATGAAAAATACAAATCATCCAGCGAAATATCCGTTACTTTTTCCCTTATAGCCTGAATAACCTGCTCCTCAGAATCAACTTTTTTACTTAAAGTAATAAATCTTAAAATAGCGTCTTGTGGTTCCAGCAAAAAATTGATATCAGAGTTTTTTACTTTGGATCCTTTGGAAATCTCTTTAATTAAATTAAACAAAATTTCAGAAAAAGTATTGGCATTTAGAATTTGGGTGTCTTTTGCCACAGCACTGTCTATTTGGGTTGAAACGCTTTTAAAATCTGATTGCGTGGACAAACTTAATTTAAGAGTATTTTCGTTGAGTGAAACAAT
>CAYRWK010000065.1:0-3017 GCA_964427965.1 uncultured Candidatus Saccharibacteria bacterium
GTACAGGAATTGTACACTTGGCCCCTTATGGCGAGGCTGACTTTGATATTTTCATAGCTCTTGGGATAAAGGTTTTTGATTATCTTGACGATACTGCAAATTTTACAGAAGAAATACCCGAATACGCAGGTAAATTCTACAAGGAAGCTAACCCGTTAATTGTTGAGGACTTACGAAAGAGGGGTCATTTATTCGATAGCGGTTCGTACCTTCATAGAATGCCCATGTGTTGGAGAACCGGAACACCACTTATCTACAAGCCTGTAAAAAGCTGGTATATCGCCGTTACTAAAATTAAAGAAAGAATGCTTGCTGAGAACCAAACCATAAACTGGTACCCCGAGCATTTAAAAGAAGGTGCGGCAGGCATATGGCTAAAAAATGCACGAGACTGGGCATTATCTCGCAATCGTTATTGGGGTACACCTCTTCCGGTTTGGATTAATGACAAAACAAAAGAAAAAGTTTTTATTGGTTCCATTGCTGAATTGGAAAAGTTATCCGGCCAAACAATTTCTGATCCGCATAGGCCCTATGTGGACGATATTAAATGGGAAGATACTGAAAAAGGTGGCACTTTTATTAGAGTAAAGGATGTAATTGACGTTTGGTATGACTCTGGCTCCATGCCTTTTGCTAGGTTGCACTATCCGTTTGCAAATAAAGAGAATTTTAATCAGGAATTTCCTGCTGAGTATATTTCGGAAGGTCCCGACCAGGTAAGACTTTGGTTTTACACCATGCATGTTTTGGGCGTTTCTCTTTTTGATAAAGTTCCCTATAAAAATGTTGTTACTATCGGCATGTTGCTTGACGATACCGGAAAGAAAATGAGCAAGAGTAAGAGAAATTACAAACCCATGGACGAAGTGCTAAACGAGTACGGTGGGGATGTTCTAAGGTATTTTATTGTTACCTCTTCAATAGTCAATGGTCAGGATACTATCTTTTCAATTGACAACCTTAAAGATGATCGAAAAGAGTTTTTCTTGCCTTTGTGGAATTCAGTAAAATATTTCACCACTTATGCTAGTTTACATAATTTTACTGCTACTTTACAAAAACCCAAGTCTACAAATACTTTAGACGCCTGGATATTAGCCAGACTCCAAGAAGTAACTAATTCTGTGGATACCAGTCTTGATGGGTACCAAATATTAGACGCAGCTAAGATGCTTGGTGCATTCGTTTCGGATCTTTCAACTTGGTATATAAGGCGTTCTAGAGACCGTATCAAAGATAACGATAGCGAGGCGCTAAATACTTTATATTATGTGTTATTGCAGTTTACAAAACTCATCGCTCCTTTTGTTCCATTCTTTGCAGAATCTTTGTATGAGAATTTGGGGGCTAGGGAGTTAACAAAGCTGGTTTCAGTTCACGTCGATTTATATCCAGAAGTTTTAGAGTTGGATGCTTCTCAAAATAAGGTGTTACAAGAAATGAAGTTGGTCAGAGAGATTGTATCCCAAGCTCATGCTCAAAGAATTGACCATAAAGTTACAATTAGGCAGCCTTTAGCAAAATTGCTGGTTCGTTGTAATGAAACTTTGGCTGAGAAATACATAAATATCATCATGGACGAGATAAATGTGAAAGAGGTAATGTTTAAAACTTCTGAGGAGCCTCTGAATATTGAGCTGGATTTCAATATAACCAAGGACCTTCACCTTGAAGGCTTGGCGCGTGAAATGGTCAGAAAGATTCAAGACTTAAGAAAATCTCAAAACTTAACCATAACCGATCGGGTAAATGTTGAATATGCCCAAACGGACGACAACAACAAGGCTGTCGCAAAATTTGAAGAAGACATAAAAGCAAAAGTACTTGCCGACTTACTAACACCCGGTGCTGAATTTAAAGTTACTAAAACATCTTAATATCGGGTTAATTGTTTTGCCTATTTTGATTTTTTCATTAGGTTATCTAACACTTTTATCCACTTCACCTGAGATTGCAAAATCCCAGATAGTCTTTTTTATGATAGGGTCGGTTTTATATATAGGAATGGCTCTTTTTGATTATGAAATCTTTAAGTATTATTGGAAGCCTTTATATATTTTTTCGTTGGCTTTACTTGTGCTGACTTTTTTGCTGGGTGAAACTAGGTTTGGGTCTTCAAGGTGGTTAAATCTTGGCTTTTTCTCTTTTCAACCCTCTGAATTTGTAAAAATATCTCTGGTGTTAGTCATTTCTTCGTTGATTGTGGCAAAAAACAAAAGTTTAACCGGTATAAAATCCTTACTATCTATAGGCGCTGTTTCGTTGTCGTTTGTAATACTAATCTTTATTCAGCCCGACCTTGGTACCGCTATTGTTCTTATGGCATCAATCGCAATAGTGCTTTTTTATGGTGGATTAAACAAGTGGTTTTATATAGGGGGATTTTTGCTTTTTGGGATTTTTTCAGCACCCTTATGGGAACTACTTAAGGATTATCAAAAACGTAGAATATTGGTTTTTATCAACCCGTCCCTAGACGTTTTAGGATCTGGATACAACGTTATTCAAGCTTTAATTGCTGTTGGATCGGGAGGGTTGTTTGGTAAGGGTTTTGGGCACGGTACGCAGTCCCAGTTAAACTTTCTCCCTGCTCACTGGACGGACTTTGCTTTTGCCTCGTTTGCGGAAGAGTGGGGCTTTGTAGGGGTTGTTTTATTACTTTCCTTTTTCGTTTTGTTACTGGCCACCTTGATCAGATTAGTTTATAAAACAAATAATATTTATGGAAAGTTGGTGCTTTCCGGAGTTCTTGCAGTTTTTTTTGCGCAATTTTTTATAAATGTTGGCATGAACCTTGGAATTATGCCGGTAACAGGCATTCCCCTGCCATTTGTTTCTGCCGGTGGAAGCTCTCTTGTTGTAAGTATGATTCTACTGGGAATTGCTCAAAGTGTTTGGATTAGAAATAATGGGTTAAAAAAGACCTGATTTGTGATAAGATAATTTTATGGCAAGCCTTATTGTTTCACTCAACGAAAATACTCTTAAATTAAGTTTGTCCACGCAATCAGATT
>CAYRWK010000066.1:0-1129 GCA_964427965.1 uncultured Candidatus Saccharibacteria bacterium
TTTCTTCCACTAAAACATCGTCCTTAAATAGTTTTACTGCCTTTTCATATCTTTGAGTTGCGTCAATATATATTTTATACATTACTTTTCCTCCAACGATATCTTTTTTGTATCTTCATCGACACTTTCAAAATTTATCCAAATTGTGTTTGCAGGAAGTATGTCTTTTGCAACTTCCGGCCACTCAACAATAGTAATAGCGTTTCTCTCTGTAAATAGGTCCTGTAGATCCAGTTCTTCAAGCTCATCACTTGATTGAAGTCTGTATAGATCGATGTGGTTTACAGTAGTTATTAAACTTTTCTCATCAGCTATCTCTCCTACTTTCCTACTTATATATTTTCTAACAATAACAAAGGTTGGGCTCTGAACTCTAGCCTCAAACCCAAGGCATTCAACTAAGTACTTTGTAAAAGTGGTTTTACCCGAACCTAGATCCCCGTATAAAGCCAATACGTCTCCAGTTTTTAGTTTTTTAGCTAGTTGGCAAGCCAACTCTTTAGTTTGGCTGGTAGTTTTTGAGATAACTTCCATACTAATCCTCCTGCAACTAATGCTGCTAAGCTATCTGTAGCGATATCTTTGTAACTCGCACTTCTGCCTAAAGTATATAACTGATGATATTCATCTGTACAAGCAAAGACAATACTTAACACGATTGAAAGCACGATGTTCTTAGTTGCTTTGTAAAAAGCAATGCATAAAACAAAAAACATCAGAAAATGTCCACTGACGTGGTAACTTTCTTTTCCAAGACCTGCATCATTTATTGTCTTACCTGTTGTGGAGGATAGTATAAAGATAGCAAGCATTACAGCAATTGCCGGTGCCCATCTGCTTATAGCGTTCAAAATATCTTTTTTAGTTACTTGCTTGTTTAACATTAGGCTATTTTATCATGTATCTAAAGCTAAAATATTTTGGTTTAACCTTTTAATGTATTGCTCAATTGTAATTCTGCTCCATATGTATTTTTTTGGTGTTGCATACACAGTTCCTGTCAGGGTGTCTTGAACTAAAAACCATAGCTGGGTTTTTAGCCCATCTACGCCTTCAATCTTTATTCTAGTCTGAGTAGAAAGTGCCGGCATATCGATCCAAAGACCCTCACCACCAATCCATATTTCTT
>CAYRWK010000066.1:1229-2795 GCA_964427965.1 uncultured Candidatus Saccharibacteria bacterium
AATCTTAGTAGAAAATGTATAAAGTGCATTTTCTCAATTTAGACTTTTTTTAATAAAAAGAAAATAGGGGATTCTCTAGTTTGAGTAGAGATTAGCGTAGGTGCCAGTAAACTGTCATGTACCCATCGGGATGAAAGATAAAAACCCCATTTCCACCATCCCCAAGGCAATTTCTGCAAAAGTATGCATCTCCATCTTCTACAGCGTACACGTAGGAACCGTAAGACCCATACATATCGTAAGCCGGGTGTGGTTTACCCCCGTAGTATCTTGATGACCAGCATGTATTGCCAAACCCCTGAGAGATTGTGGGGCTTGAAAGAGGCCATCCCCAATCTCCTTTACCTGTAGATTTGTTTTCTGCGGATTCACAACCGGTATCCCAATACACCGTCTTGTTTTTAAGCATTTTGGATGGATCAATGTAATTTGAGTAGTACCAGTTCCAGCCATCGATATCATCAAAAGAAGAGTACTTATACACTCCAAAGTGCAAATGATCTCCGGATGAAAAACCCGTATTGCCCTGAATACCTATCATATCCCCCTTTTCTACTTCTTTAGACGCTTCATTTTTTAATACGCTAACAGCTCCAACAATTTGGTTAATTTCTGCTTCAACTTCAGATAAAATCTTCTGGTATTTTGACTCGTCGTTTTGCGTATCTTCCAAAAGTCTTTGTTTTTCTGCCTTTTGATTTGCTAAATCGGTCTTGTAACTTTCAAGATTAGCTTTTTCCACAACAATCTGAGCTTTGAGTTCCTCTTCCTTCTGTTTTTGTTTTTCAAATAAGTCTTTTTGCTCACTGTAATCTTTTTTTGTTTTGTTCATTTGATCTAGTAGCTTTTTGTCCTGAATAGCCATAATTTTTAGGTATTCTGTTTTTTGAACCATAGCATTTAGCGTTTCTGATCCAAAAAGGACAATAATGGGGGAGCTATCGGTTGATTTATACCTTTCACGCATTCGTTTTTCTAAAACACCTTGTTGGAAGTCAATTGATTTGGCTAACTTATCGATGCGTAATTTTAAGTCATCAATATCTCCTGAGATCTTTAATATTTCCTCTTCTTTGTTTCTTAACTTTGTTGTGGTTGATTGAATCTTTGTTTCAGTAAGTGAGATTTGAGTATCGGAATAGTCAATCTCGCTTTGCAGAGTTTTTTCGCTTGAACGTAGTTGGTTTAATTTGTTTTGGCAATTTTCTTGAAGATCTTGGAGTTCCTCAACCGTCATCCCTTCTTTTGGATTCTTGCAACCTGAAGCCGCTCTCACAGTATCAAGAGGTTTTAGAGCATAAACAAACAGTATTGAAAAAAGTATTATAAATAAGTATTTGCTTTTCATGAGTGGTGTTACCAGTTTACCTAGTATTTTAAGTATTTCTTAATGGCAGTAGCACTTCCCAAATAACCTAGCCCAACCCCGGATAGAGTAAGTATTACAAGTAATACCCCCGCGTAAACAAAATGGTTAATGGTAAAGTTTGGTAAAAAGCCAAGTGAAAGACCTTGGGGAAACACTCCTGAGAATTTTGCAACAACAACTAAAACAGCCATAACAAT
>CAYRWK010000067.1:0-2687 GCA_964427965.1 uncultured Candidatus Saccharibacteria bacterium
AAACTGCTAGAATTAGAACAACTTGGAGCGATCATATGCCTGAGCAACCAACTAAATCTACAAACAACAGCCTAAATAGTCATTCAACTCACGTTCACAAAAAGAGATGGGTTGTCACCAACGAATATTCTTCTCAAACTAAAGAAGATATTATTACACTCTTGCTAAAAAATCGCGGCTTAACAACAGAGGAGCAGATTAAAAACTTTCTTAATCCCCCAAGAGCACTAGAGCTTATACAAACAACATCAACCCCCTTTAAGCAGTCTCTTCTCAAAGCAAAAAAACTAATTCTGGAAGCCATACAAACAAACACCCCGATAGTTATTCATGGAGACTACGACGCCGATGGTATATGTGCTACCTCCATTTTATTTAACACCATTTCAAAAGAACTCAAATATCCAAACTGCCAAACATTTATTCCAAACAGATTTGAGCACGGGTACGGACTTTCAATAAAATCAATCGACAGCATCATAAATCAACAAAATAAACCTAAAAAACTATTAATCATCACAGTAGACTGTGGTATCACATCGGCTAAAGAGGTTGACTACATCAAGTCAAAAGGTTATCAGGTCATCATTACAGACCACCATCAAAAGCCGCAAGATATCCCTCAAGCAGATTGTTTGGTCTGGGAAGACGCTTTGGTAGGAAGCGGGATAGCGTGGGTACTTGCAAAAACACTAGGATCAAAAGACCAAACACTAGTATCCCTTGCAGCCCTTGCAACCGTCACTGACCTTCAACCACTCTTTGGTATAAACAGATCAATTGTGAAAGAAGGTTTGGACGCTCTAAACTCAAACCCACCTCTTGGTTTAAAAAAACTTCTTCAACTATCCGGAAGAGGCGAGGGTGAAGTTACCACATACGATTTAGGCTGGGTATTGGGACCTAGGTTAAACGCCGCAGGTAGAATGCTGGATGCTTCAGTACCCTTAGTTTTATTAACCAGTGAAAATGATGAGCAAGTAGAACAGGCTGCTTTAAGTCTAAATAAAACCAACATTGAACGTCAGGATAAAACCGAGGAAATGTACATATTAGCTGGAACATCCACCGGTGAACTTCCAAAGATTATAGTGTCAGCAAATTCCGAATATCACGAAGGCATTATTGGGCTTGTATCAGCAAAACTTACCCAAAGATACTACCGCCCCTCAATAGTTATTGCCTTATCGGAAAGCCAAGGTAAAGGCTCAGCTAGGTCAATTCCGGGAATAGATATTATCTCAATACTTCGTCAACATGAAGACCTGTTTATAAACTTAGGCGGACATCCTATGGCGGCAGGCTTTACCATTTTACAAAACAACATTCAACTACTTGAACAGCGCCTAGTAGAATTTACTAAAAACTTAGCAGAAGAATTATTTGAACCCATTCTAGAAATAGACTTAAAAATCCCAATCACCGAGGTAAACACTCAACTATCTGCAGAACTTACCAAACTTAAACCTTTTGGTGTCGGTAATAGAGAACCGGTTTTTTTAACAGAAAACTTAGGAATAGCCTCAATGAATATTGTGGGTAGGGAAAAGACTCATTTATCATTTAGATTTTACGCAGGTGGTATGTATTTTGGATGCATTATGTTTAATAAAGCAGAATTAGCATCAGAGTTTAAACCAGGGGACATGGTCGATGTGGTTTACAAAATCAAAGAAAGTCAGTATAACGGAAACAAGAAACTTGATTTAATAATTGAGGATATACGTAAAAACAAAAGTTCCTGCTAAAATCTTTTCATGGTATCTACAGTACAAAAAATAGGTTTATTCCCAATAAAAATCGCGCTAAAAGCTTTAGCCGCAACAGACCGACTAGGTTCGATCCCTGAAACTGTGTTTATGGCAGTTGTGGCACTGCTTTCCATGTTATTTTTATTCTCAACATCCGGAAATCTTACAGTCTCTTCCTTAATATATATTCCCCAAGGCATATCAGCATCTTTGTACAGTCCGGCAGTTCAGATTCAAAACTCAAACGTTCTTGGTGCTGCGGTAAAAAGGGAATTTCCCTATAAAATATCTCAGGAAGAAGCCCCTTACATTACCGCTAAGTCGGCGCTGGTCAAAGACGTAAAATCCAATAAAACTTTGTTTGAGCTGGACAGTAATGAAAAATATGCCCCAGCCTCAACCACAAAACTAATGACTGCGCTTGTAGCTTTGGATCTTTTTGACAGTAATGAAGTGGTAGGAATACCGGCTATTTGTACAACTATTGAGGGATCAAAGGCAGGTTTTTCGGAAGGTCAGGAGATACCCTTTGAAGAAGTGTTAGATGCGTTACTGGTTTCATCCTCGGCAGATGCTGCCTGTGCGTTAGCAACAACCAAAGAATCCTACACAGATTTTATTTCCCGTATGAACGAAAAAGCCGGGCAGCTTGAGATGGTTAATACAGTCTTCACCAACCCAATAGGGCTGGATGGGGTAAACGGTGAGCATCATTCAACCTCACAAGATTTGTATAAACTGGCTTTTGAGGTCACTAAGGTTGATAAACTTAAAGAAATTGTGCAGGTAAAAGAAGTTCAAGCAGGAGGTAAGCTTTTGTATAATACCAACAAACTTTTGTGGGAAATTCCTCAAACAGTTGGTATTAAAACAGGCACAACCGCAGAAGCGGGAGAAGTGCTGATATATGAATACAAGGATAGCGATAAAGATTTG
>CAYRWK010000068.1:0-2684 GCA_964427965.1 uncultured Candidatus Saccharibacteria bacterium
GATAAAACTCAGGAAAAAACAACCGAAGCTCCAAAAGAGCAATTAGAAAAACAAGTAGCATGAAAGAATTTATAGCATATCTATTAA
Organism: uncultured Candidatus Saccharibacteria bacterium; assembly: GCA_964427965.1. GTDB lineage: Bacteria > Patescibacteriota > WWE3 > UBA101185 > UBA10185 > CAYRWK01. Next base: position 88 of record CAYRWK010000068.1, read on the forward strand.
CCCAAATAGTGTCAAAACCGGAAGAAGTTCAAGTTTTTGAAGAAGTAGAGCCCCAATCAAATTTTTATGTTTACAAAGTGTCAGTGGCCCAAGAAGACATGGGTATAGTAATTGGCAAAGAAGGTCGAAATATTAAAAGCCTCCGAGCCTTAACTCGCGCCAAAGCTATTAAAGACGGCGTTAGAATGAATATAGAACTTGATGAAAAGCTTAAGCAAGAAGAACAAATACAACCCCAACCCGAAGCCTAAAGTGTTAGAATTACACAATGATTACTTTTGATATTATTACCTTATTTCCCGAACTTTTTGAACAACACCTAAGTAACCTTCCTTTTAAAAAAGCGATCCAAAAAGGACTGATTAAAGTAAACCTGCATAACCTACGCGGCTACGCATTAGATTCATACGGTACGGTAGATGACAAGCCTTACGGAGGTGGCACGGGCATGATCTTAATGGTAGAGCCCATTTACAACGCCCTACAGGACATTGCAGATAGACAAAAGACCATTCTATTAGCACCCACAGGACAAAAATATACTCAAAAGAAAGCCAGAGAACTGTTAAACAACACCCAAATCACATTAATTTGCGGAAGGTATGAAGGAATTGATGCCAGAGTAGAAGAACACCTTGCCGATGAAAGCATCTCTATAGGGGACTATGTAGTATCGGGAGGAGAACTACCGGCCATGGTAATAATGGAAAGCATCACCAGATTACTGCCGGGTGTGTTAGAAAAAGCCGATGCCGCAACCAAAGAATCTTTTGAAGAAAACTGCTTGGAACACCCCCAATACACAAGGCCGGAGAATTTTAAAAATATGCAAGTACCGTCTGTTTTGTTATCGGGCAACCACAAAGAAATTGAAAAGTGGAAAAAAGATCACAGCAAATTACTGAGTGCTTGATGTACTTTGAGTAGACTCGTTTGTAGTATCCATCTTGTAATACTTTAAAGTCTTTAGCTTGTTAATGTCATTAATAAACTTTGCATCCGAGATACTAAGTTTTATTGGCTCATCCGTAACCGCATTTGATTCTACAAATAGATAAGGTGATTCAAGTGCAAAGGAAATGGTTAAAGTCATCAAACCGGTTTCTTTGTCCTCACCCATAGAGTACCTAAAGTTTTTCACATTTATTAACCTTGCTGCATTCTCCATATTCTCCAAAAAGGCAATAAGTTGGTTTTGGTTTCCGTTTGAACCTAATGAAACATTAACCAATTTATAAGGCTCCAAGGCGTCAGTGCTTCCGGCCTCCTCTGCGGCTTTAGCGCTTTGAGTCTTGGTTGGGTCAGAAAATGAATAGCTTAATACTGTGACAGTAAGCCCCGACTCTTTAGCAATTTTATTAATTTGAGCCTGCAAGGGAAGAACATCCGAACTACCGGCCAAAACGCCATTCACAAGATTTGCATCCTCCTCAACCGCATTTTGGTACTCTACAAGACCCTTTAAAGTCATTATCTTTTGATTAAGAGTTAGTTCTAAAACTTTTTTGTTTTCAATATCTTTTGAAAGTTTTGGAAGATTAACATACGCGGGATATATAATAAAAATTCCAAGTCCCACAATAAGAAACAACGAAATAAGAGGAACAATAAAATTAACCACCATGTTTTTGACTCCGGATAGATCAACATCCATTTTTAGCCCGGTCTTTTCTACAGGTTCCCTAATAATTTCCTTAACAGGTTGAATTGGTGTTGTATTAGTTGTTTGTGTTTCTTGTTCCATATTATTTTCCATAGATTTTTCAAAACTTCCCCAAAATCTGAATAGGATCATAACTTACTACAATCAAAAAATTCACACGATTATTTCGTTCCTGAAAAGAGGCGGAATTTAAGGTAACACTGGTAAAATACTTGTTATCCTTAGTTAACCCACTTATAAAACCGGAAATTGCCATAAAATTGTCACTGGAACCGCTAAGAGTAATAGTTCCCTCAGCAATAACAAAATCTTCAATAGAAATTGAGCTAGGAACACGGGCATATAACTCTTTTAAAAGGGTAGAGTAGTAGTACCTTGTTTTATAAAAGGATGAGATTGCATCAAGCCTAGCTTGTAGGTTGCGAGCGCTAATTTCAACCGTGGACATAGTCTTAACCTGTGCGCGAAGATTCTCAATTTTTGTATCAAAAGCAGTGTTTTCTTTTTTAAGGTTAAGGGTTAGGTAAAAAAGATAAGCAGAAACCGCTAGCACCAAAATAAACACACCAACCATAATGTAAGTGCTAAGTTTTACAAGCTGAGATTTAGTTTGCTCAACCTGCTCCTCGTGCGGAATTAAATTAATTGCTTGCGACGACATATAAAAATACTAAATTTCCTTAAGCCCCAAACCTACACAGGTTGTGTACACAGGACCTTCGGCAAGAAGAGATTCTCTTTTTGATTCAAGTTTTGGAGGAATTACAACAGATTTCCATGGATTTGCTAATTCAACCTCAAGATCCAAGTTGTTAGCAACGTAAAAGAACAATCCCGGCATCAGGGCAGTTCCTCCGGAAAGAATTACTCTATCAATAGTAATATTTGGGTTGTGAGTTGTAAAGAATATCTTTGATCTGGTTATTTCTAAAAT
>CAYRWK010000069.1:0-2601 GCA_964427965.1 uncultured Candidatus Saccharibacteria bacterium
CCCGTTTTGTGGTTATGGCGCCATTCCTTCTGCCAGAACACAAGTTGGTAAGTTTAGCAAAGTTTATGGTTTGGACGTTGACTCCCAAAAAATCGAAGAATTAAAAGAGGCTTTGAAGAAAGAAGAAGAGTCTGAAAACGTAGAATTTGTTACCGCGGATATTACAAAAGGCTTGCCGTTTAAAGATGGCGGTGTTAACCGCATTGTGACCGATCCTCCTTGGGGTGAGTTTGATAAAACAATAAATATCGAAAAGCTGTATGAAAGCATGTTTAAGGAATGTGCGAGGGTGTTAAGTAAGGACGGCGTAATTGTTTTATTGGTAAATATGGAATCAATCGCCCCCAAAATGGTTAGCCAGTTTGGATTTAAAGTGGTTAAAACGTACGATGTGCTGGTGTCGGGTAAGAGGGCTTCTGTTTATAAGATTGTAAAGCATTGACACACAAAATCCCAGCAGTGTAGCATATACATATGGATACTCAACCAAACCAAACTCAATCTCCCGTTTCAGATGCACAAAATTCAACTGCACCCGCCGCTCCTGCTCCTGCCGCGCAAGCTGCACCTGCAGAACAAAAGGTTTCTACCAAAAAATCCTCTAACGGCCTCCAAATAGCCTTAGTAATTATTTTACTTGGAGCCGTAATATTTTTTGGTCTAGCATTAGCCTTTTTGATGAAAAAAGACAATGTAACCTTGGGTGATATTTTTAAATTTAAAGATAGAAATGCTCAAACTACAGAAGGTAAGGTAACCGATACTGATACGATCGATGCTGACGAAGATGCTGTTGCTGATACAACTGCTGATACTGACACAACCGCCGATACAACAGCTGATGAAGTCCTTGATGATGTAGACAACACATTTCCTCCTGCTGAAGAGGTAGTAGAACTTGATCCCGCTGATTTATATGTTAGTAAATATACTTTTAGTGAAGATCCCACAATGGGTGAGGAGTTTACAATAGAGATGGAATTTGGTAACAAAGGTGAAACTGACGCTAAAGACTTTAAATGGGAATGGTGGTCAACCGCATACGGTGCTGCTTGTGACGGTACAATAGATAAAATAAAAGCGGGAGAGAAGAAATCTGTAGAGTGTGACTATACCTACAATAGCTGGAGCACTTATGCTACCAAAGTTATTGTAGACTCAAGCGGTGATGTAGACGAAAGCAATGAAGGCAATAACACCTCATCAAAATCCGTTATGCCTATTCACGATGTTGCTCAACCTGACTTGTATATAAGTTCGTATACATTTAACCACGATCCGGTACAGGGTGAGGAGTTTACAGTTAATATTACCGTTTACAATCAGGGTGACGCTAAAGCCGAAGGTGAGTTTTACTGGGAATGGTGGCCAACCGCCGCTAGCCACGCATGTAGAGAAAAGTTGAACGGTATGGTTGCTCATGGTGGGCAGGTAGTTCACTGCACGTATACGTATGGTGGGTGGGCAAACTATGCAACAAAAGCTGTAGTTGATGCAGATGATGATATTGCCGAATCAAATGAAGGTAATAACACCTCTACCAAGAGTGTAATACCTATTCATTGATAATTTATAGTTGAAATTGGAGGATTTATGAAAAAACTGCCCATGAATTGCAAGTGTTATTCCCGTGGAAACGTGCTTGTGTACCTTCTTCTTGCTGTACTGGTTGTTGAAATAGTAGCCCTTGGTGTTTACGTTTTAAGTAAAAAACTAGATATTCAACTTTTCCCGCCTACCACTGAGCAAATTGCCGAACGCTCTGTATTATCAAAAATAAAACTTTGGGCTGAACCTATGGTTTGGTCTGATCCTGTTCCAGGTACAGAGGAATATCGTCTTAAAGATCTAAAAACAGATGAAATCACAATTGTACAACTTAGTGGGGTGTCAATTGAATCAGTTGTAAAGTCTAAAGAAGACAATCATCTTTCTCAACTAATTTCTGGGCAATACGCTCGTCTTGCTGCAGAGGGTTGGACTATGGATCTAAATAACTGTGCCGGAGGTCCCGGTAGTTTGATGACATCTTTTACAAAGGACTTTGATGGAAAAACCCGTGCTTTAGTAGTACGTCAGGCTAATGGTAAAGCTACTGTTTTCTACAGTGAACTGTATTAGATAGTCTATTCATATGCGATTTTTTGGCTATCTCCTAAAAGTTTTTATACTTTTGTTATTTATCTACTTTATCTATAGTAATTTCTTTTATATCTCACCGAGAGATGGTTGTTTTATCACAATACTTCCTTCATTTCTGGAGTTTAATAACAAAACCGTACTTGAGGCTATAACTATCTTGAAAAACGCTTCCAACCAAAATTATGTTGATTTATGCAAAAATGTTAAAGTTATTAACCCAAATCCCAATTGTGGAGGTTATAACGGTGGGTGTTTTTACCTGGGTCAAACTAATAAAATCCATGTAAACATTAGTAACAATAACCCCTCATTAACTGCAGCGGTTATAACCCACGAGGTTTGTCATCTGTTGCAAAGTGCAAATAACAACCCTTTAAGTGAAGATGAGTGTTATAGAAAAGATGACAGCGTTTTAAGGGAGATAGTTCAATTATAACTATGTTAAGTTATATTAAAGCA
>CAYRWK010000070.1:0-2588 GCA_964427965.1 uncultured Candidatus Saccharibacteria bacterium
TTCGTACCAAAAATTCGGCTAATAACGGTGAACTCCTTACTCTGTTGAAAACAGAGAGATCGTTATTGACTCAAATTTACTTTTGGGTTAATTTCGGTACATGGAGAATACCGTGGGAAGTCTTACAGGAGAACAAAAATCTATAATTACAGGAAAGCTTTTAGGAGATGGCTCTTTAAGGAGAAAATTAAATACTCTTCTTGAGATAAACCATTCTTATAAGCAAAAGGATTATGTTTTTTGGCAGTATTCGAAATTGAAAAACTTTGTTTCAACTCCGCCAAAAATCAGAAAATCTGGTGTAAATAGATTTTCTTATCGATTTACTACAGTAAGCTTTAGTGATTTGAATCCTTTTTATGAGGGTTTTTATTCCAAAGGTAGTAAATCAATACCAACAACTCTTAATCTTAACAGCCTTTCTTTAGCAGTATGGTTTATGGATGATGGATCCAAAAGTCGCAGTACAGTTTACTTGAACACCCAGCAATTTAGTTATGGGGATCAAAATAAATTGATATTGGCTTTATGTAACTTAGGATTATACTCATCTTTAAATCGTGACAAATCTTATCTTAGAATTAGATTACTAAAGAAATCTGTTTATAGATTTAAGGAGCTAGTTGCTCCATATATGATTGAGAGTATGTTGTATAAACTTCCGTAATGACCCCGTATCGACTGATCCCGAAAGGGTGAGATAGAAGCTATTTGAGTTTTTTACATTCAAAAATCCTAGCTTTTATCATACGCCGACTCCTACTCTTTCGAGCTTTAAGGCTCTAAAAGACAAGAGGATGAAGATATAGTCAGTGCAACTAGTAATAGTTGATGAACATGCGATGTCGTCTCGTCACATCCTGGGGCTGGAGTAGGTCCCAAGGGTTGGGCTGTTCGCCCATTAAAGTGGCGCGTTAGATGGGTTCAGAGCGTTGTAAGACAGCTCGGTCTCTTTCCACAACGATCGTTTGAATCTTGAGGAGGCTCATTCCTAGTACGAGAGGACCGGAATGAACAAACCTCTGGTGTACCAGTTGTCATATCAGTGGCATTGCTGGGTAGCTACGTTTGGCTTTGATAAGCGCTGAAAGCATCTAAGCACGAAGCAATCTCCAAGATTAAGATTCTTCCTCGCAAGAGGACGCAACTCCTGGGAGACTACCAGGTTGATAGGTTGCAGGTGTACGCACAGTAATGTGTTTAGCCAAGCAATACTAATGATTGCGCATCTTATTTGATGATTTATTTGGATTTTTCTAGCCGGTTTTTAGGGAGCGATTTACTTTGCTCTTTAAATTAAATGTAGTCGCTAAGATTACATATTGAGTAAATTGAAATCTCGTAATTTGAAAGATTTTGCTTAACTTTGGTTAAAGGCAGAATCTCGGTGATGATGGCGGTAGGGACCCACCTCTTTCCATTCCGAACAGAGAAGTTAAACCTACCAGCGCCGAAAATACTAGCTTTTGCTGGGAAGATAGGTCGTCGCCGGGATTTTGCTTTTAATTGTTTAAACTTTATAGATATTAGACTTTCTTATTAATACTATTCTGATGAACAAAAAAACGACCTGTTTTTAGGTCGTTTCTTTTCCTCAAAAAACCATAATTAATATGACTTTCTAAGGGGCAGGCAAACCTGGCTCGATTGTTTGTTGTGTCAGATTCACCTTGGTTTTGTTGCTCTGGTGTGCCCTACTTGATTTCGACCAATTCAACGCCTGGGAGTGTTCGTATTTCCACAGATTGGGTAAAAACCTGGGTAATCTCGAACACTTTCACGGTGGCGGAGGTAGTCTCGATCGGCTTGCGCGGGCAGTAGCCCTCTACCTGTGCGCCCTTGCTTACTTCAACGCGGCCTCCCACGAAGATCATATGGGGGGATTGAAAGCTGTGGCCAAGAACAACTCGTGACTGAACTCAGCTTCTTCCCCGTTGGGGCACACGGCGCGCGTTCGGACCGTTTGGCTGGCGTTCACAAGTGTGGTTTGTGCTTGTTGTGGGGTCGGTTCAGGGATGGGGATAGACGGCGTACCACAGGACGACAGAACAACCAGCAGAGCAACTAGCAAAGAGAAGTGTTTCATCGAAGCCTCCCGCTTCTAATGGAATAAAAGTCTTAATTATTATATAAGTAGTTAAAAAGTCAATACTATAGGTTCTTATGTTGTTAAAATAAGCCTCATATTAACCTAGTATTGTGCTAAAATCACACCTAGTAATCAATTATTTATCCTTATATGAAAATAAATTTCAAAAAATCGAGTACAACATATTCCATAGGGGTCTATCCAACCGTTGAATTAATATCAAACCCTTCCATACAAGTAAAAAAGATTTATATGAGTAGTAAAAGTGATCAGAATAGGGGGATCCAAAAAATCATAAAATATGCCAAAAACAAAAACTTACCAATATCACGCGATGACAATTTTATAAGACGAGTCTCGGGAATGGAGAATGCTTATGTGGTGGTGGAATTTTATAAATATGAGTCCAAACTTGAACCAAATGCAAATCACCTATTATTAGTAAATATAAATGATATGGGAAACACAGGTACGATTTTAAGAACCTGCCTGGCTTTTA
>CAYRWK010000071.1:0-2504 GCA_964427965.1 uncultured Candidatus Saccharibacteria bacterium
TTATCCCACTACATCAATGCAAATTTACCAACCTCGACTTTTGAAATATGTTCAATACCCCATCATTGGGCAATCTGTTCCTGTTTCGCTAGTGCAACAAAGACTGCTGGAAGCATGTGTGCGGGCAGAACCTTCAGCCACTCAAGGTTTACAAGCCACGGAAACTGCAATTTATCTGAACGACCCGCTCTCACTTCAAAACCCTAAAATATACCTAGGATCACAACCGCACGAACCTAACCAATTTAGCGAGGAACTTCGTCTTGAAAGGTTAATATTTCTAGAATCCGCTACCGCAGTTACAACTTCACAAGAAAAATGCACAACAGATACAAATAAAGAAACCATGTTGTATGTCTTGGCGGGATTTTCTGTTGAAAAAGATAAAATAGAACAACTTACTAATATTGCGAGCACCGGCACTAAGGAAAAACCTTTAGGACAAGATTTAACTGAGCTAATCGGTAACAAGATTGTAAAACCTAACGGTATCTTTGTACTTTTATGTACAAAAGAACTTGACGATAGTGGTGCTTGGGTGGGAAATATGTTGTATAAAGTATACGATCTGGAGCCTACACCGGAAAACATTCAGAATATTGAAAAGGGCTTTTCAGAACCGATAATTTATCTTTCTTAACCTCTAAAATACCCCAAACAAATAATTCCTAAAGTCATAAGTATTACACCCAAATATTGTTTAGCTTGCAACTTTTCTTTATAAACAATATAACCGTATAAAACCGTGATTAAAGGTAAAGCACTGCTTATTGCTGAAACAATACTCACATGTCCGGTTGCATATCCTAAATTTACAGAAACCACCCCAATTCCCCCAAATAACCCAAGAAGTAGCATTAAAGGACCACGCTCTTTAAACTCTTGTTTGGTAAATAAAAATGAGCCTTTTACAGCTCTCGTTGCAACAAAGCTAAGTACTAAACCCGTAGATTCTAGTAATAACGAAAAGAAAAAAGCACCCAAAAACATAGAAGGAACACTATAGTATGGAAAAACAATTCCCCACAGCAAAGCATTAGCCAAAGCAAAAGGCACACCACTTTTTAATTTAAACGTATCAGAACCTTTAAAATCTTTAAAATTAACCGAACATAAAACCACGCCCATAAAAATCATTAGGACAAAGACTATTTGAGAAGGATTAAGAGCATCTTTAATAAACACCACTCCAACGAATGTGGTTATTAAGATTCTACTGCTACTTATGGGTGAAATTACCCCAAGTTTTCCATACTTAAAAGCTTTAAGTAAAAGTACATAACCTACATACCCTAAAGCAGAAACAAAAATACCAAATACAATATATTTAAAGTTAAATACCGCTTGGTTAAAAAATATAATAAAAGCAATTGATGTAATAAATACTGTGACCAGATTACGATGAGTAATCATTTTGGAAGGAGAAATGCCTTGACTGCATTTTTTAGAAAGAGCATTTTCAAACCCCCAGGTGACTAATGTTATTACTGCAAAAACTATTGCTGTTAGCTGTGAATCCATTAATAAAGTATATACCAGACTTTCCTTTTTGCTACAATAAATGCAATGAAAAAAGATATAGCCGTGACAATTTGGGTTATATTATCAGCAATCTTTTTAGCCGTTGCTGTAGGAGTTACTTTAAGTATTGGCTATAACGACAAAAACGCAAACAAAAACTCCGGACAAAACGCAACCCAAGAACCAAAAGATATTCAAGAAAAACAAGCTAATATCCCCATAATCGCCTACCATTATGTAGAAATCGTGACCGATGAAAGAGACTTTTTGAGAAAAAACATGGCTATCACTCCGGCAACTTTTATTGGTCAAATTAACTTTTTACGAGAAAAGGGTTATGAACCTGTGTTTGTTAGAGACATTCCCGATATTCTTAACAACAAAGTAAGGTTGGACAAAAAACCTGTTGTACTAACATTTGACGACGGCTATGGTGATTTTTACACGGATGTCTTGCCAATACTTAAACAATACGATGTTAAAGCAACCGCCTATATTGTTCCTGCATTTATTGGCCAGCTTAATTACATGACAAAAGCTCAAATAGAAGAAGCCGTTGAATCCGGGTTTGTGGAAATTGGAGCTCATACAATGCATCATGCTGAGGTTACTGACCCAACTTATGAAATAAAAGGTATTTTAAAAAGTGAGATTGTTGACAGCAAAAACGCTTTAGAAAAGATGTTTAACGTTAAAGCAGAGTCATTTTCATACCCATATGGAAGATACAATGACAAAGCCATAGCAATATTAAAGGATGCCGGGTTTATAACCGCAGTTTCAGAAGACGAAGGCTCTACGGTACTGGAAGCTAACCTGTTTAGCCTACCTAGAACACGAGTTGGCTATTTTGATACAATTTTGTGGTAAAATAACCCAGTTCGATACGCGTTTTGCACGTTTTGCATGGGGGCGTAGCTCAGTGGTAGAGTAGCTGGCTTTTAACCAGTTTGTCGAGGGTCCGATTCCCTCCGCCCTCACCA
>CAYRWK010000072.1:0-2225 GCA_964427965.1 uncultured Candidatus Saccharibacteria bacterium
CGATGTGGTTCTAAATGGGGGGGAGTTCGGGTAACCGGCTCCTCTACCAGCTAATCAAATAAGTTGTTGAATTTTATTGGGTAAAATTTCTTGAAATCCCAATGAAAAGCTTGAATAGAGGCCAATTTTCTGGTTTAATTGTGATAGTCAAAACCCCAAAGAAAACCATAAAAAGAGGCCTCTATGACAACAACACTATCATCACACTGGACTCAAATTCAAGCAACTCATACATAACGTTATACTAGGTTATTTACGGGAGTATCCTAGAGTATAACGTCTCTCCTATTGCTGCTTGCCAGGCCCCATACTTACCATGTGGCTCAAAATATATGATTTCTTGTAATTCAGCTCTTATCACCATGTCTTTATCTGTGCCAATACGAGGCATGGTTACCGTAAATATATGACGATATCTGGGCCCAACTTCACCGGAAGTATATAGATTATATTGGTCGTAAGTATATGGGGTATAATAAGTCTGAAAGGGAATCCTTATTTCGTCTTCTTCCACTGTCTTTCCGCGTATCACTTCTGCATTACGTATCGTTCCTCGTAGCTTTTGCTTAATAAGTTCTAAAGCAGTTAATCCTTCAATAACAAATCTATGATTTTTAGGATCGTATTGCGGACGTACACTGATTGTTCCTATAGAAACAGATTCCCATTCTCCTGGTCTGTGTTCGAACGGTTTATAAGGATAAGAATCAAGGCGTCGCTCAGACAGCTGGATTCGTTCTGTTGGTTGTACTTGCCCCTGTTTCGGATAGTCTAGATCAGCTTCAATAGTAATTTTCCCTTTCCCAGCAAATGCGGGTTGCAAAAGCCCGATAGTAGCGACGGTAAACAATAAACTTCTCAACATAATAATAACTCCTTTAATGAAATAATAATATCTAACTTACTTGTTTAAGAGGAAATCCACCTATTGTGTATGTAATAAATGTATAAAAAATGTCAAGTGAAAATTTAATTATGCTGGAAGAATGCATAGGGCCGCTATCAGAGAACCATATGAGGGTGGCTACAGTTGTTGAGTTTGCAAACGCAAGGAAGTTTTTAAGCAGACCTTACTATCGTGGACCTGGCCGCCCCCTTGCTGATCGTCTGGCAATAGCTCATGCGTTGATCGCCAAAGCCGGTTACAATTTTACGGAAACAAAACAGGTCATTGAGAAGTTGCGCACGGACCCAACTTTGAGAAAGATTTGTGGCTTTCAAACCCTATCCGAAATTCCGAATGAACCTACCTTTTCAAGGGCTTTTGCTGAGTTTGCTGAAGCAGGTATTGCAAGCCTGCTTCAGGATGCTTTTGTTGTGACGTACCACTCGGGGCGCCTGATCGGTCATGTATCAAGGGATTCGACAGCCATAGAGGCTCGTGAAAAAGCCACAAAGAAACAAACGCCTGTGGAATTAAAAAGATTTGGGAAAAAAGGGGAAAACAGGAATTTTGAAATCAAAGGTAACACGGATGGCATTCTTATCGGATCTTTCTCATAGAATCCGCTTTTTGTATACGCCAAAGCATGCTTCCTGGTTAAACCAGGTAGAAGTTTGGTTTAGTATTTTGGTCAAGCGTCTTTTAAAAAGGTTACCCGTAACGTCCAATTAAGAGTTAAAGGAAAAGAGATCAGCCAACAAGCACGGAAGGTAAATGCCGCTTCGCCATCGGGTTTCAGATGGACTAATAAGGGAAAGCCCTCAATGCTTAAGATATGTTATTTGAGATACATAGCACTCATTTCTTATCAAAAGGTGTAGTCTCATTTTTTGCCAAGGGGCTTAACCGAAGCAGATTGTGTACTGGGGTTCTCTGCGCCGCCGGTAGGTTTAGGTATTTTTCCTGATTTTGTATCAGCGAGGGCATCTAATTCGTTAAGGAGCGTCAACACATACTGGCAATTACTGCACTTAACGACTGTATGGCACTGCACCAAACCGTCCCCCGGATGCACACTCCCGCCCGGCCACTGATGCACCTCCCGCCCGTACTTGTCCAAACCCATAGTGCACCGCATAACTTTCACTTTAGTACGTAACACCTTCATGCGTTGCTCCAACTCATCGTCCATTCCCCAGGCAGGTAGTAGTAAGTTCACCATTCCAAGGAAAGCAAAGCTAATTAGGAGCGATATCTTGGATGTTCGGAGAAATTTTTGCATGTTGATTTTCCTTGTGCGCCGGGATAAACCGGCGAGTTAGTTTGCGGATGAAAGTTCCGC
>CAYRWK010000073.1:0-2223 GCA_964427965.1 uncultured Candidatus Saccharibacteria bacterium
GGTACAAAAAGTAAATTTGCAATTCTATCTGTTACAACTCTGTTAATCTCCTCAGGCATATCCGAAGGTAACATTCGTAATCCTGCCTCAACATGTCCTAAAGAAATCTTACATTTTCTTGTAACCAAAGCTCCTGCCAGAGTAGTGTTAATATCTCCAAAAACAATTACCATATCCGGCTTTTCTTTTTCCACCACTTTCTCAAACTCCGTCATAATTTTTCCGGTCATCTCGCCATGTTTACCTGAACCTACGTTTAAATTGTAATCTGGTTGCTTAATGTTTAGGTGTTTAAAAAAGATATCGGACATATTGTAGTCGTAGTGTTGACCAGAATTTACCAACACCTCTTGAATATCAGTTTTGGCCAATGCTTTATTTAGCATCGCTTCTTTAATATATTGAGGTCTTGCTCCTACAAGGGTGATTATTTTTTTCATATCTTTATTGATACTTTTCTAAATCTACTATACTAGAAATTCCTGTTAAGTATAATATTGGTACACATGAAAAACTTCCTCCTAATAACACTAATCTCGTTCATAATTCTTTTTACCCCTTGGGTTTTTGTATATAAAAGCGGAATAAATACACTTGCAGTTCAATCTGAAGACACTCTCCCCGCCATGTTTTTACCGGTCACGATATTAAAAGAAGGTACTTTTTACATCGATACCTACTACCCAATGCTTCTGCAAAAATATCCCCATCCCGATGATAAAAGTTATACCAAAGGTTTGACGCCCTTTTATCTTCGTAAAGCAGGAAGTCATTATATTTCAGCATTTCCTGTGGCGTCGGGTTTGTTGGCTTTACCTGTATATGCTGCGCCTGTTTTATTAAATATGCCAATTACTTGGAATAACCTAATACTTTTGTCCCATGTATCCTCCGCACTGATCATGTCTTTTTCGGGTGGTTTTTTGTACTTGCTGTTAAAAAAGCACTTTTCTCTTTCCAATAAGTTGATTTTTACGCTAACTGCCATATACCTTTTTGGTAGTGTCAATTTTGCCATGGTGTCGCAGGCTTTGTGGCAGCATGGCCCAGTGCAATTATTTACTATCTTGGGCGTGTATTTTTTATTGAATGTTTATCGCCCGAAAACCTCTTCCGGTGTATTTAAGGATTTATTTTTTTCAGGATTATTTTTAGGTCTTGCAATATTATCTCGTCCAACCGCGGGTATAAGCCTTGCTTTTTTGTGGCTACTAATACTTATTCCAAACCTCAAAAATATCAGGGAGTTATTTAAACAATCTTTTTTCTACGGGTTAGGAGTTATTCCGGTTGCAGCGTTTTTTCTTTGGTATAACCAAACTTTTTACCTAAATATTGCAAACCAGGGTTACTCAAATCAACTTCAAAACAATTGGTTAGGTCGTTTTCCGGAAGGTTTCCTGGGCATTTGGTTATCTCCAAGTAAAGGTATATTAATTTATTCACCAATAATCATTTTTTCGTTAGTTGGTTTTGGTCTGATACTCAAACAAGTAATTAAACAAAAAACTTGGCAGAAAAACCTCCACTATTTGACCTTTGCCCTAATAGTTTTAGTACATGTTTTGGTTATGGGCAAATGGAAACATTGGTACGGGGGTTATTCTTTTGGATATAGAATGGCAAGCGACATCATTCCGTATCTCATTTTACTAATCGTGCCATACATCACTTCAAACCTTTTTGCAAAAACAAAGAAGCTATTTTACATCCTTTTTGGGTTGTCCGTGTGTGTCGAACTATTTGGCATTGTCTTTTTTGATGGCGTATGGCATGCGGCCTACGACAAAGGTTTTGTAGACACTCGCTGGCTTTGGTCTCTAAAAGATAGTGAGTTTGTGTTTAATATTCGAAGAATCCTGGTAAAATTAGGTATATTAGTTAAAGCTTGCCCCAATTGTTTACCAAAAAGTTAAGGAAACATAAATTTATGATTAACTCTGATCAAAAATTAAATATCATTTGCCTTTCTAATCAGTTATGGGATTTTCCAAGCTGGACCAATAAGCGCCACGTAATGAGTAGACTTGCAAAGCTTGGTCACAATGTATTGTATGTTGACCCGCCTATTAACACCGGAAATGTTTTTTTAGCACAGATAAAGCGTAAGCTCTGGGATGCTTCTAGACTTTTTACCCAGGTTAAAAAAGACAGCTCCGGAGCCTTTGTCTACACACCTTTAAATATCGTGCCTTTTTCTCAAATAACATCGCAGCTACATAT
>CAYRWK010000074.1:0-2199 GCA_964427965.1 uncultured Candidatus Saccharibacteria bacterium
AATAAGCTCTTGATGCCGTCATGTTTTAGTCTTTTGACAAACTCAAGTGGTTTGAGGATATAAATAAACAAATACAAGGGCAGGATAGCGAGGATGAAGAACAGTTTAATGAGAAAAATAAAGATATTTTGTCTCTTGTGAGACCTCTTAGCTATTAGTTGTGCTGTAAAGCTAGTTATTCCAATCAAGAAAGCGAAACATCCTAGAAGGACGAGACCAAGAAGCGAGAAAGCAAAAACATCGGGTGCTTTGTCGAACATATCTTTTCTTATGCCGACAACATATCCCATGATGGAGAAAACACCAGCAATGCATCCTATCCAGACTATGGCTGATATTTTAATAATCCAGTTAAGGACTTTTTCTTTGTTTAGTTTTAACGACATTTTTTCTGCATACCTCAACTTAATTATACAAAAATAAAAGGGAAAAAGGTATACTTGAAATGATGAAAAAACCCATAGCCTCATGGCGATATTTGTTCAAATTGCCAGCAAATGTCTTTAATAATGAAACGGTTGGTTACGAAATTAATCCCTTGCCGTATTCCGATCAGGGTAAGGTGGTAATCTTTGCTGGTAAAAAAGATCGAACGGAGGACCAGGGAATAGTTTACATTTACCTTGAGCTTCAAAAGAAGTTAAGTCAGAGTAATAACTTTGCCAATTTACAGCGACTACTGAATTTAATTTATATGGAAACTGGTTTGCCTACGCACCCATCTCCCGTGCAGATTGATGAAGGTGAAACTGCCGATCAAGTAATTTCAAGGTTTATGTCAAAAACCTTTTATTATCCAGACAGAAGTTACAGTGGAACAGCTTCGCAACCAAACCATATTGCCAGGGTTCAATCGTGCGTGAGTCTTATAAGCAGACTAAACAAAAAGAATTTTAATAAGTTTGATAATGCCTTGAATACCTATGTTTGGGCTTTAGAGTTGATGGAATTACCAAATCCCCATCTGAAATATACTCTTTATATGACGCTGTTTTTGTCCTCAATTGAACAACTGATTGATATGCCTGCTACCTGTAAACATAAGCCTTTCCCTATTTGTGAAGGTTGTGGGAAGGAGTTCGCTGATCACCATCCAAAAGGAAAAGGAGTCAGACAGGCTTTTGAGGATTTTATTCGAGAAATGTTGACTGGAAGCGGAGTAGATGATGCAGTTGAAAGAGTTAGCCGTTTACATCAAAAGTTAAGATCGTCATTCTTACACAGCGGCACGCTTTCTGGCGCAGAGAAAATTGGTGGTTTCTTAACTGGGGGCACAAACGACATCACTCTAATTGTGGAAGACATGATGAACACCTTGATTTTGAACAGACAGTTATTAGAACAGTTCTTGCTAAAAAGGCAAATTAAACTATGAAAATTGGACGCAATGACCCATGCCCCTGCGGTAGCGGTAAAAAATATAAAAGATGTTGTTTGCTCAAACCTAGATTAATACCTCGTGTTACTGAGGTAACTCCAACTCCTGAGCTTGAATCATTGAGAGATCAAATTAACTTAGAAAATGAAGAGAGAAGAAAAAAGTATCTAGAACCTCAAGGTATTTATATTGATTTTGTGAAGCCGATGATTTATCAGGGAAGGAAGTTTTGGGCTTTGGGTAGTCGTCTATATTATGAGAGACCACCCGACGAGACCTTCCATGAGTTCATTATCTTCGTTTTGTGTCAAACGCTCGGAGAAGACTGGCGACGACAACAAATAGCTTTACCTGAAGAACAACAACATTTTGCTTATAAGTGTTACAAGAAATATAACGAATGGCGAAAGAAAAATCATACTCCCAATAATCAACAAGGGGAGGTTTGGGCTGCCTTGCCCAATGGATGGACGAGAGCCTTTCTTGCCTTAGCCTTTGATGTTTGTAGCTTAATTCATAAAGATTATTTATCGGATAAACTATTAAATCGCTTAAGGAATAAGGATCAATATCAAGGAGCTCGGTATGAGGTGGTAATTATGGCAATGTTTGCTCGGTTGGGTTATAAAATCACTCCATTAGACGATACTGATATTAAAACAACACACCCCGAATTTATTGCAGAAGACTTAGTTAACGGAGAGAAGATTGCAGTTGAAGTAAAAAGTAAGCAACGAGAGGGTGTTATTCCTGACTTCTGCAACAAAAAAAGTTCAAATTGGCACTTTTGATTGATGGTGTGCACTAAGTGTTAGTTTTGC
>CAYRWK010000075.1:0-2176 GCA_964427965.1 uncultured Candidatus Saccharibacteria bacterium
GTACGATTCGAACATACGATCCGGCTTAGCCGGATACAGATGTAAAAATTACCCCTGTGCACTCATCCTCTATGCGACTCCTCCAAATTAAGTGTAACGGGTATTATACACATTTTGCAAGCTTTGTCAAACATTATTCTGAGAGTCTGGTGCAAAACCTCAATTAGAGTACTCCAGCAATCTTTAATCTCCTTAACATGAAACAAATACAGGCCAGGTAAGTATTTTCTAGAAAAGCTCTAATTCCTCTGGTTTTTTCCTGTCCTAGCTTAAAAGCTCTTTTTAAGGTTGAGAAAAATCTTTCTACCTCAGATCTTTTGTTGTAAATGCTTTTCTTCAGGCTCCTGCCTTTTGATTTAAGTTTCCAGTTTAAATATCCTCCTTTAATTTTTTCTTCTGTTGTCAGCCTTTGTCTGGCTTTGTTCTGTTTCTTCTGGTTTGTTTCTTTGATTGGTATTGAGGCTTTAGCTTTGAGCTGCTTGGCAATATATTCCACAATATCCATTGAGTCATAACCTTTGTCAGCTAAAACATAGCCACATTTTTTTAACCATGGTCTGGCTCTTTTTAAAAGTGGGATCGCTACCTGTGAATCATGGGTTGTCCCATCTCCAATAATTAAAGCTATCAATACTCCTGACTGGGCATCAATTAAGGCATGTAATTTAAACCCAAAAGCTTCTTTGTGTCCATTCCAACCACCTGAACCTAACTCCTGTTTCTTTGAATATGTTTTAACAAAGCTTGAGTCTATGGCAACTTTATGGCCTTGAATTAAACCTTGTTTGTATGCAATCTTGATGAGATATATTAAAAACTTTTGATATATTCCCAGTTTAGAAAATTTATCATTAGCTCTGATTAAAGTTGTGTGAGCCATTCCTGCTATGTCAGCTACAGTCCGGTAATCCCAACCTAAAGTCTTTTTAATCAGTAACCAGACAAACAACTCTTGTTTGAGATATCCAATTCTACCTCCAACAAAAGATTTTCTAGGCATTAATTGATCAATTAAAGGGAAGTTCAAACCTAAAAGAAACTGTACTTTCCTAGGAAATTTTGGTATTAATACCATAAAGGCAATTGACACCTTCTTTCTGAAGTTCTGCTCGATTAGTAACTTGTAACTACATAATCAGCATGTCAGTTGCCTTTTTAATTGTCAAATCAACCTAGAAGTAGTTTTGCACCAGACTCAGTATATATTATTTGTAATCTAGCTTCAAGTGTGGTAATATACACAGTCTGGGGACGTATTGATTCGATGGGATAGCTCTTTGAAAACTGCAAGCCGAGTAGGAAACTTAATCTCGTTAAACTTTAGTTTCAAAACAATAAACGGCACTTTTAAGTTCCGTCCCGCCATGGAAGTACTCGGGGATGCCCTTTTGGGTAAACCTAGAAACTCCCAAGGCCTAGCCTTAGCTCACGTAGCTTAAGGGGTGCTTTAGGATCTTTTCTTCTTGATGGAAGCCTAAGGTAATACTCAGTCAAGATGCTTACCCTTTGGTGTTGGTTGATCCAAAAAGGTAAAAAGAC
Source organism: uncultured Candidatus Saccharibacteria bacterium (assembly GCA_964427965.1). GTDB lineage: Bacteria > Patescibacteriota > WWE3 > UBA101185 > UBA10185 > CAYRWK01. The sequence continues at coordinate 1,540 of CAYRWK010000075.1, forward strand.
AATTCAATCAGTATTGAGTTTTCCTGCTAGTAGGTTACAACTTAATACTAAAAATATACTAGATAAGCTTGTAGAAGTTTTTAAAAGTTTTATTTCAGACCCGATCTCACTGATCGGCGTCTCCACATTTAAAACCGCCTTTGGGCGGTTTTTTAGTGAACTGTTTTTAGTTGTTAGTTTATAGTTAGTTAAAAATAATTTACCATCTAATTATGAACATTCTTCTTGATTTTTTCTTTCCTAAGCATTGTGTAGGGTGTAGTAAAGTTGGGGTTTATTTTTGTACAGATTGTACCAAGGAGATAAAGCAGACAGAGTTAGTTTGTCCTGTTTGCGAGAGGATGGGTTTGGGTGGGGTAACACATCCTTTATGCAGGAAGAAGTTTGGTTTAAACGGGTTGTGGAGCTTAGGAATGTATAAAGAGCCCTTAAGGGGAGCCATTCAAAAACTGAAGTATAAATGGGTTAAGGATTTTGCTGAAGAATTAATAAATATTTTAGTAGAGTACTGGGCAAAAAATCCGCCTATCCTTTTAGATCTGATAAAGAGAACTAGTGGAGAAGACTGGATAATTGTTCCCGTCCCGCTACATAAATCCCGCCAAAACTGGAGAGGTTTTAACCAGTCAGCCCTGTT
>CAYRWK010000076.1:0-2164 GCA_964427965.1 uncultured Candidatus Saccharibacteria bacterium
GTTGCTCCCCATAAAGATGAAAAACCGGTTTCTGCACCAACTCCAAAAGAGTTTGTGGATAGAATTTCAGTTGCGAAACCTTTAACAAAGCCAAAGACTGCAAGTTCCAAGCCTCGAGCCGAGAAGAAGGTTGTTGATAAGCCTGTTGAGAGGGTAGAAAAAAAGGAAGAAGCAATAAAACCTGTAAAAAAGAGCGCGGTGTTAGACGAGGATGATTTGAGATAAACCAATCAACTGACTGTCTATTCGTCGTATTCAGTGGGGATTTCCATTTCTGGTTCATCAAAGGTGCCCGGTTTAATGTAGGGTTTAACCTCTTGTCTCATGTCTCTAAAGACGGGAAGAGATGACCTTATGATTATTCTAATATCTTTGTCTTTACCCCAAACAAAATTTGCTGATAGTGTGCCGCCTTTTTCTTTAACTGAGTAAAGTTTGTTGATTAAATCACCTTCGTACTTGCCAATTGGCTGAAAATTTCCATGGGAATCTTTTTTAGAAAATTCTGCGCATTTTTTTGTGACTTTAATATCTAAATTCTCGGTAGGGGAAAACGATTCTGACGTAATTCTTTTAGCATCAAGAGTCAAATTAATTTCTACAGTTGTACCCGGTTCCTTAATTAAGCTTTTCGGATCAACGGGTGTATGTCCATTTGGCTCCACTTTGCCCTCGGTGGCAAGCTTTAGGTTTTTTAAAGCAACCTGATTAATTGGATCGGCTTGTAGCACTTCTTTAAACATCTTCTTGGCTTTTGAAAAATCTTTAAGTTGAATATAGGCTCTACCCAAACGTACTTTTGCGTCAATATCTTTAGGGTTTTTGTCTAAAATTGAAAGGTTAAGAGAAACAGCTTCCTGCCATTTTCCTTTTAGTGATGCCTCTATTGCCTTTTTTGTTAGGACAGGGACACTGTCTTGCATTAGAGTAAGTTATCAAAAAAATAGATTTTGTCAATCATATATAAACTATATGCTCTTACCAAATCACATAACTTTTGGTAATATTAGTGGCGATATGAGCGGACATTCACATTGGGCAACTACAAAACGAGATAAAGCTTCTAACGACTCTAAGAAAAGCCAAGCTTTTTCTAGAGTTAGCAGAGCAATAATTATTGCAACTAGAGAGGGTGGGGGAGATCCGGACGCTAATTCTACCCTTAGACTTGCCATCGATAAAGCAAAGGAAGTCAATATGCCTAAAGATAAAGTTGAACGAGCCATCAACAAAGGTTTAGGCATTTCAATCAACGGTCAGGCCTTTGAGGAGGTCAACTACGAGGGCTACGGTCCATCAGGAGTCGCGTTTTTAGTTAAAGTTCTCACTGATAACAAAAACCGTACAGTATCTGAAATTAGGAATATTTTTAACAGAGCGGGAGGTTCTTTAGGTTCTGCCGGAAGTACTGCTTATATATTTGGTAATGACCCACAAAACCCTACCTTTAAAGTAGATATTACCGATTTGGGTGTTTCCGAAAAGCTTCAGGATTTATTTGACGAATTAGATGACCACGATGATGTTCAAGCCGTTTATGCCAACTTTAATATAGTTGCTGCGTAAATCTGCCCCTCTAACCTATGATTATACTTGGTATTGACCCCGGAACCGCAAGGACAGGTTATGCTGTTCTTAATGTAAAAAGCCGTCCTTTTTTGGTGGAGAGTGACGTTATCGTGACCCCGCCCGATGTGGATATGCACAAGCGTTTAAAGATTTTGTTTAGAGAACTTACTGAAATTGCAACAAAATTTAAACCCGACACTATGTCCATTGAAAGGCTGTTTTTTAATACAAATGTTAAGACTGCAATAACAGTGGGGCAGTCTAGGGGTATTTCTTTGCTTGTTGCTGCAAATAAAAAAATGAAAGTGTTCGAATATACTGCTTTGGAAGCCAAGCTTGCTATAACAGGTTACGGCAGATCCGATAAAAAGCAGGTTCAGGAAGCAGTAAAAAATTATCTTAAACTGGAAAATATTGTAAAATCAGATGATGCCAATGATGCCGTGGCTATGGCTTTGTGTTATGTGAAAAAAGAATTTGCAGAATTGTTTGAGAATGGCCACGATGTTACAAAATAGTCTATGTTGCGCTTAAAGCTAGATAAAAAATATAAATACTTACTACATACTCTGGTTGTAACGGTTTTAGTGTTTCT
>CAYRWK010000077.1:0-2028 GCA_964427965.1 uncultured Candidatus Saccharibacteria bacterium
TTTGGATCTTGGGCAATAATAGCTGCACCGGAAGCCTTTCCTTTATCTACAACTTCCTTAGCAAGTTCATAAGCTTTGGTTTGAAGGGAGGAATCGGCGTAAAGGGTGATGTTTTTACCGGCCGTAGGTTTTATTTCATACAAAGTCTTTAAAGGATTACCCGCAGCATCAACCTGTACAATCATGCTTCCTACAGCACCTGATATATAGTTGTCATAGTATGACTCAAGCCCCATTTTACCTTCAACCGGAGAGGCTTTACCATCACCAAAACCAATGTAGCCAAGTAAATGGGCAAAAGCATCTTTAAACAAATAATCTCTTTGAGGAGCAACGGACACATAAATACCGGGGTATTCCAAAACCTTTGCTTCAACAGGCAGTAAATCCTCTTTAGTTAAACCAATAACCAAGATAATATTCGGCTTTTTGCTCTCTAAGTCTTTTAAAACGCGCTCTTTATCAAGAGGAAACAGCTTTTCAACCTTCTCGATCACCTCTTTGCAACGACTTAGATCAATACCTCCTAGGCCGCATTGATTGGTAGAAAGATCCAGACTAAAAGCCGGTTTGTTTCGCACCAAAACAGTACCTTTGTTGTCGTAAATAACTCCGCGTTCCGGCTGTATCAAAAGCTCACGAACTGTGTTTTTTTCAGAAAGTGCCAAAAAAGTATCTCCCTGAATAAGCTGAACTACAAGGCTTCTTCCAAGAAGCAGTAATCCGGCAGTAACAGTGATTAAAAGTAAAATAACTGCTCTATGTGCCTCACTTTTTTTATTCAGAATAAAAGCAGGCTCCTTAGGATTTATCAAGTGGTCGGTGCTAAACTCCCCAAACGGGACATTTTTACCAAATTTTAAAAACTTTTTTCTTTTGGGAGTAAAACTTAATATGTCCTCAAAAGGCGTGATCATAGTTTGCTTTCATTGCTTAACCATTTGTTAATTAGAGTAAAAATCAAAAAGAAAACTGTTGTGGTCATTGCAACACCTAAACATTTTGATACTTGAGTAAACTCGGGAAATAGCAAGACAGCAGAGTAAATAAAAGAAGATGCACAGGTTACCAGGGATAATGACAGGATGGTGCTATGAAAATATTTACGTAACCAAATCCCAATACTTAAAAGCACGGTTAATACTAAAGAAGAAACTCCCGGTAAAGTAGGCCCAATAAAATCAAGTAGCAATCCACCTATAAAAGCGCTAAGTAAGCCGTTTTCGGTTTTCCCAACAGCAATAAACGAAAATGCCAAAGCTAATATTAAGTTAGGATTCCAAGCGTTACCAAAAAATTCCAAAGTAAACGATGTTTGAAAAAGTGCAAATAAAAATACTATTAAAATTATTAGCAAAAACTTTTTCATTGGTTCAATACCATTTTTAATTAAGTATAAATACTTTATCTAAACTATATAAATCCACCAAAGTCTCCAAATATGCACTTTTTAGGGACTCTGTGGGTGTTTCATTTATTTTCATAATTCTTCCTACAATTAAACCCGGTAAGCACAACCCATCCTTACCCGAAGTCACTACTGTGTCACCTTCCAATATTACTTCCGAAGGTAATATTCTTTTCATCAGCACGGAAGACCCATACTGCCCTTCCGACAAACCTTCCGTCTTACTTGGCTGGTCAATATCCATCACTGTTATGGCAATTGAGGGAGAGCTGATGTACGTTCCAATGCTTTTAGTTTTTTCAACCAAAGTGATAAATCCAATAAGATAGTTGCCTTTGACAACAGTATCCCCCACCCCAACCCCATGAACAGTACCCTTGTCTAACACAAAAGTGGATCCTGTTAAATCAGTGTGATTTCCCATAATACCAGCCATCAAAAGCTCCTGGTCAAATGTATTTTTTACTCCTAACTGCTCACGAAGAGTGGTATTCTCGCTTTCTAACAGCTTTAAGGAAACTACTTGGGACAGTAAATCGGCTTTTTCTTTACGTAAAGCCAAATTCTCATCTCTAATGCTAGAAACATTAGTGAAAAACGATGACAATTGTTTTATATCC
>CAYRWK010000078.1:0-1983 GCA_964427965.1 uncultured Candidatus Saccharibacteria bacterium
TGAACAGACTTTGGAAGCTCTATAGCCTCAACCAACAAACCATCGGGCGATGTACCCGATATCACAAAACCTGCTTGCTCAAACTTTTTCCTATACTCATTGTTAAACTCATATCTATGCCTATGCCTTTCGGCAACCACATTTTTACCACCATCTTCAAAAACATGTGAAGCAAGTTTTAACTTTCCATCAAATATCCCTTTGGTAACAGCATCGTTATAGCACTCAGCCAACACAGACCCCGAGGTCAGTACACACGGCCAAGCTCCAAGCCTAATAGTTCCCCCATACTTCTTCTTTTCCAAATACTCTTTTTGATTAGGCATTACATGAATTACCGGGTATTTTGTCTTAGCATCTGATTCTTCAGAATTTGCCCCCTTTAACCCCAGTACGTTCCTAGCATACTCAATAGCCGCCATCTGCATCCCAAAACATAACCCAAGATATGGCACTTTGTGTTCTCTAGCCCATTGAACCACTCGCAATTTACCTTCTACCCCACGACTCCCCCACCCCTGTGGAACAATAATCCCATCATAGTCGCCCAACTCCTTAACCAAAGTTGAATCAGTAGCACCTTCAAACTTTTCAACATCAAACCATTTAATACTTGGTTTATAGCCAAGCCCCCAACACGCATGTTTTATTGCCTCAATCACACAAACATATGAATCTTCCAAGCAAAATTTGCCCGAAGTAAAATACTTGCCGGCAATAGCAATCTTTACCTCCCGACCAACCTTCCCAAGCTTAGCGGTACCCCCAACCTTGCCACCTGTTTCCAATTTCTCAATAGTCTTAACCAGCAAACTCCAATTAGACAAACCGCCCTTTTTAGCCCTCAAACCCATATCATCAAGCAACAATTTATCCATACCCTGCTCTTTAAGAACAAGCGGGATTTTATAAATAGAATCAACATCGGGCGCAGCCACAATATGGTCCTCGCGCACACCGGTATTAAACGAGATCGTCTTTTTACGCTTGTCATCCAAAGCAACCTCACTTCTACAAATCACAAAATTCGGTTGAAGCCCAAGTTTATATAAATCATAAATAGAGGCTTGAGCAGGCTTGCTTTTCATTTCCCCTAAAAACGATGGAACCATTAAATAAACTAAATGAATCAAAAACACATTATCCGGATCAGACTGTTTCATACGTCTTATAGCCTCAAAAAACATCACGTTTTGATATTCCCCTACAGTCCCACCCACTTCTACTAAAAAGATATCTGCATCGTCTTTTTTGGCAGCAGCTTTAATTTTTGAAATAATTTCCTGGGGAATATGAATATTACCTTCTACACACTTACCTGCAAACTCCAAACTACGCTCACGACCAATCACGTCATAATAAACCTGACCCATTGTAAAATAATTATGTTTACTCAAATTTTGATTTAAAAAGCGTTCGTAATGACCCAAATCCTGATCAGTCTCCATCCCATCTTCAGTAACAAACACCTCCCCATGTTCCAGCGGGTTCATAGTACCTGCGTCAAGGTTTAAATACATATCGGCCTTAAGTACTGACACCTTTTTTCCCGCAGCCTTCAGTAACATAGCAACAGATGACGTAACAATACCTTTCCCAAGTCCCGAGATAACGCCTCCGGAAATAAAAATAAATTTTTGCGATTTTTGTGTGGATTTTTTAGTGAGCATAACCTATATTACGCGGGGATTTATTGGAGAACAAGTCTTGACATTCCCTTTTTTCTGCTACAATTTACATATGAACGAACCAAGCCCCACAATTGACACAATTCAACCAACCCAGCCAACTACACCAACCCCACCTACCGCCCAAGAAACACCAGTAATACAAAAACCAAAAAAGAAGTTTAGACTAGGTATTAAACTTGCCATCCCCCTATTTATTATTCTTGTAATTATCGGTATATTTGCCGTAAAGTGGGCAAAAAGCAAAATAAAATACTTTAAAGACTTAAACACTTCATATCAAACGGAGCAGGTA
>CAYRWK010000079.1:0-1945 GCA_964427965.1 uncultured Candidatus Saccharibacteria bacterium
TAATATCAGGTGCCAAACCAAATATTATTTTAAAGGTAGAACATCACGAATCAGTTAAGAAATAAGTCCTGCTCCTTATCTAAATCAACCCGGAAAAAAGCAATATCAAAACAACAACAGTGATAGCTGCGAAGACTCCGACAGTTTTAACAAATAGGTTTACTGCCTCTTTTTTCTTCCCTCCAATAAAAAGCTGAAGCGGTTGGTAAAAAAACAAGAAAGCCATCACCGCCACAGAGAGAGTAAGGACAAATAATATTGTTATCGGAGCAAAAAAGGTATCAGGCTTGTTTCTTAGGGGTTGAGTCACGAAGGTCATAACAGAGACAACAAGGATAATATAAACCGAGGCACTCAAGGCATTAACAATGGGATTCTTAGACATACGTTAATTATACCAATTTGGCTCACCGGTCGCGTCGATTTTCGAACACCTATTCCATCAGTAAACCCCCATAACTTGGATATTTACCCATTTAGTGATACACTCCCCTCAGCTTAAAGTAGTACATTCACAAGGAGTCCAAAATGTCTTTGATTGGTGAGTCAAAAAGAAAAGCACAAATAAAAACAATGGTCGTAGCCAAGATTGTTGTCGAAAGCGACCGAACCCTCATCTACGGAGAGGGGTGCGAAAACGATTTCTGGAGTTACCATGTAATTGCAGGTACAAAAGTTAAGGTTAAGATTGGTGACCGAATCGAGTATGAACCCGAAGGAATGAACTTCGGATGGTTTGTAAAAGTAATTACTTAAATCAAAGATTGACTAAAGGAAATATACGAAAAATACTACAAAGGAAAATAAACACCAAGGCGCCCCAAAGGCGCCTTTTTCATGTATAAAACGAAAGCTCGCGGATGGGACGATTTTCAAACTATTTTAGTTCTTTAAGTTTCCGAACTATATTCAAATCACTATTTCCTCGTTTTTCAATTCTATACCCGTCGGTAGAACTAAAAGTGTATGCCTTGATAAAACCATCCGGTTTTAGGGTCTTAACCTCTATTCCGTCAACCGTAATTTTGATAACACCATCGACAAGGTCACAAATCTTGTCATCTACAAGTACACTTTTTCCTGCAAAGGCCACCTTAACCCCGTTTGTATTTACAAACTCATGCTCTTTTTCATCAGACACCTCAAAACCTTCTTTTATCATCAAGTTCTTCAGTGCAGACCATTTCCGACCTACATATTCATCGTCAACAAGCAGATCAACATCACCAAATTCCCTGAAAGGTCCTAGGTAAATAGATACGCCCAATGAACCATAAAGAATAGAGTCAATACCACTTTCTCTTAAAAAACGATCAACCAAATTGTAATCACCAAGTTTCATAGACATAGAGAGATTTTACCAGAGTACAAAAAATGCCTTTTTCAAATCAAAGCTCCCGAGTCCTGTCTGGACTCCTTCTGTTATAGGGATAAAACCGTGCCTAAAAAATTTTGCTCCCAGCATTGGAGCAAATCAGGACTTCTGTTTATCTTATTTAAAACGGAGATGCGGGATACCCTTTATCATCATACAAAATTAGTTTAAACAATTTTCTGATGTCTCCAATTAGTTGTTGGATATAAGTGTTTTTAACAGAAAACTTTTCTGGTCCTTTTTCTAACTTAAAATAATTTTGATTATTAAGAAGATAATCTCGGATTTCTTTACTTGCCTCGTAATAATAACCATCTTTATGAGCAATACAATTTCTTATTTCCATATAAATTTTAAATCGATTTTGTATTGCAGGTGAAAAATGGTGTGCATTTACAAAACCACTATCCCTCAACACTGTTTTGAATTCCTTCATCGAGTAGGTGTGCCTTTCGTTCATTACAAATCCATCAATTTTAGTTCCCAATTGTCTGATTACAGCAGATACATGACGTTCAAATATTGTACCAATTGTTAAGGCAATACCGTTCAGAATATTCTCCTCCATAA
>CAYRWK010000080.1:0-1926 GCA_964427965.1 uncultured Candidatus Saccharibacteria bacterium
TTAGAGTAGTTTTTATCTGTGGAAATAGTGTTATTACCGCACTGTAGATGTAGGCGGTAATAGTTCCCATGCCTATGAGTGAGTCCATGTTGGCAACACGGTGTTTTGCAAACATTACCACTCCTTTTATAAATGGTTGACCTACCCAAAATAGTACAAGGGTTGCTAGTGCTAGTAGCACCGCATTTAAAGTTTGTGGATCGATCATAAGTTGTGGTAGGGTTTTTATTGTTTTTGCAGCAATGTCCCAAAGCATCATGCCAAATATCAGTATGGTTAAAGGCACAACAAATACTGTTTTGATCTTTTGGGTTGATGGGTTTTCTGTTTCTGCTTCGTGCATGTGAGCGTGATCTGTTTCTTGTGAAACTATGTTGTATCCATAAGGTTCTATTTTTTCATTAAATTTTTGGGGACTGGTCTTTGTTGGGTCGTATTCTACTTTTAGTTCTTCAGTACCGTAGTTTACTTGGCAGGATTTAACGCCCTCCATGTTTTTTATGTTTTTTTCTATGGTGTAGGCACAACTTGCGCAATGCATGCCTTTGATGGGAAGTCTTGTTGTTTTGGTCATTTTGTTTATCCTTTCTTGTTTAGGTTAACAACGCCCAGTACCTCTTCAATTAGTTGTTCTTTTACTTCCTGCTTGTATGTTTTTATTCCTTCTGCGAAACAAGTTCGTAGGTGGTTTTTTAGCATTTTTTCTGAGGCTGACTTAAGAAGTCCGTTTGCCGCAGATATTTGAACCATGATGTCTATGCAATATTTGTCTTCGTCTATCATTTGAATAATGTTTTTCAAGTGACTTTGGGCTTTTTTTAAGGCTATTGAAGCTTGCTTTTTTGGATTATCTATTTTTTTCATATGAATTTAATTTTAAATCTATACATGCCCATTGAACACATGCCCTGTATGGTTGCATCTATCGGTTGTGCAGGTATTTCTATTTCTGTTGTTCCGTTTGGAGGTAGGTTTTTTCTATAGTCTAAACTTGGTATAACAAGTGCTGAACTGCAGTCAAATGTTTGGGTGGTTTTTACTCGTAAGACTGTGCTGATATTTGCTTTGGCGGTGATGCTATTTGGAAAATACCCTCCTTTGGCAGTAAGTTCTATATATTGAATTCCGTTAATTTCGGATACAGCAGAGTTTTTGGCTTGAGTGGGTTTTTCTGTTGACGGTGTTGTAGTTAAACGAGTTAAGAGAAAGATTAACCCAAATACAAGAAGTAATAGTGGGATGGTGAAAGCTAATGGTAAAAGGGCAGTGCCTAGTTTTTTTAGCATAGTTTGATTATGAAAGATTTATTGGAATTGTCAATACCCTATGTGGGGGTATGCTAGGAGGGTAAGTGACTTGTATCGTCTATTAGTATTGGGGTAATGCTATCTCCTTCAATTTCTACTATTGTAATAGAGGTATTTTTTGGGTCGTATTTAAAGGATTCTTCCCTAGGTACTTTTAATAAAAACGGTATTAGTGCACGTATTGAGCCGGCATGGGTAACTATACCTACAGTTTTTTTGGGGTTTAGTTCTACTGCCTTTTTTACGGCTGTGATTAACCTTTCTTCTACAGTTTTCCATGATTCTCCGTTTGGAGGAATGTAGTTAAATCTTTGATCTAGTGTTAATGGGTCTAGTACTACTTTTACATCAGACCATGGTTTTCCTGAAAATTCACCCCAGTTTCTTTCTTCCATGCCTTCTAGAGGTGTTATATCCAGATTACAGATTTTACCTATGATATCTGCGCTTTGAAGAGCTCTGTATTCATTTGATGCGTATAGCTTTTCAAGTCCCAATGTTTTTAATCTCTCCCCTACTAGCTCTACTTGTTTTATACCGGTTGGGGTTAGATTGTCGGGGTCTCCGTATTTATGAAGGATGTTTTTGACGTTTGTTTGTGTTTCTCCGTGACGGATTA
>CAYRWK010000081.1:0-1826 GCA_964427965.1 uncultured Candidatus Saccharibacteria bacterium
CAAAGATATGAAAAGGCAGTAAAACTATTTAAGGACGATGTTTTAGTGGAAGAAATGGTTGGAGATATCAATATCACATCAGAACTTCAAGACTTATTGGATAAAAATAGGTTAACAATTGAGGATATCAATACTTTTGAATCAAATCCGGGTCCCGGGTCGTTTACAGGACTTAAGATAAGTTCGACCATAGCTAATGTTCTAAACTGGGCAACCGGTAAAAAGAAAACGGACGAGTTAAGTTATCCAAATTATGGTAGAGAACCAAATATTACATTAAAGCCTACAACTAATTGTTAAAATATTTTCTGCCCATTGCATACGACTAGTGGGATCATTAAAACTTTCTTTCAAATGTGACTTGATTTCCTCAAGCTCCTGGGCAAGACTCTTTTGCAAACGGTTTAATTTAGCAGAGCATAAAAGTTTATGGGCACTTTCAAGAAATGTAATAGAGCTTTTTAAGTAGGACTCTTTCCCAACACAACCAACAAAATATACAACCCGACGTAAATCCATTTTTGCAGAATCTATTAAAAATTGGTTATCTGTCATCACCTACCTCAAAATATTTTTTAACTATACTCAAAAACTTGGAGCGTATCTCTTGATCGGCAATTTCATAAGTCACATGACCTTGAGAGGGTTTGTAATTTGACATAGCGAAGTAATCAACTTTCTTTGAAACAACATCGTAACCACCGCCATAAAGATTCTCCAACTTACTACCTTCATCTATTAATGCCTCCTCACAATCGATATGAAACTTTCCTCCTCCGGCAATAGCCTGTTTTTCGATATCAACAACAAGTTTGATATACCCCTCATATTCTTCCTGAAGCTTCTCAAACAAATCTGTGTCTGGATTTTCGTTAATTATTAAAACCATAGTAAATGTATTTTATCATTAAATTGCTCCTCCAAATTGATAAAATCATAAAAAAAGTAGTATCATAATCTAATGAAAATACTTGTAACAGGAGCCGCAGGTTTTATTGGATCCCATTTATGTGAGAGGTTATGTGATTTAGGATATGAGGTAACCGGTATAGATTGTTTTACCCCCTATTACGCAAAAACACTCAAGGATTTAAACGCAGAAGATATCAAGAAAAAGGGTACAAAACTACTCGAATTAGATTTAGCAAAAGACGATTTATCTCAAGTTATAGCAGAACAAGAATTCATCTTTCATTTAGCTGCACAACCGGGGATTTCAGCTTCAACACCGTTTGAAACATACGTACAAAACAACATTACAGCAACCTACAAATTACTTGAGGCAGTAAAAAAAGCAACCAGCCTTAAAATGTTTGTAAATATTGCAACCTCCTCAATTTACGGACTTCACGCTACTGACACAGAAGATGTAGCGCCAAAACCCGCATCTTACTACGGAGTTACAAAACTCACAGCAGAACAGCTTGTACTGGCCTATAACCGAGATAAAAACTTTGGTAACATACCCGCATGTTCAACCAGACTATATTCTGTATACGGTGAGCGTGAGCGCCCTGAAAAACTATACCCAAGAGTGTATCGAAGCATGTTTACTGACTATAGATTTCCATTGTTTGAAGGCTCAGAAAAGCATGTGAGAAGCTACACGTATGTTGGAGATATCGTAGATGCATTTATTTTGATTTTAAATAACCCCGAAAAATGCAACGGAGAAATCTTTAACATTGGCATTGATAGCACTATTACAACAGGTGAAGCCCTAAATATTGCACAAGAAGTTATGGGGTTAAAAGCTAAGTACGACATAACACCAAGACGAGCCGGAGATCAATTTGAAACAGGAGCTAATATTTCAAAAGCCAGAC
>CAYRWK010000082.1:0-1761 GCA_964427965.1 uncultured Candidatus Saccharibacteria bacterium
TTGTGCCAAGTATTACAGCTTTGTTTACTTTTTCTTTGTAAAAATAGTGCCCGGCTGCAATTGACAGCAGGGGACCCATGACTCCAATAATTGTGGCATCAAGTGCTGTTGTGTAATTAAGACCGTCAAATATGAGAATGATCGCAGTTTGCGAAAATACCCCCAGGATAAAAAGGTTAAAGTAATCTCGTTTATCAACCGGATTTTTCTTAAGTTCAATGATTGTAAAAGGTAATAGTATTATTCCTACTACTAAAAATCTTAAAAACAAGAATATGTGAGAGGGGATAAAGTCTAGTGTAACTTTAATAACCGGGCCTGCAGCTGCCCAAATTAAATTGGTTACAAGAAAAGCTAAAAGGGCAAGCATTTTAACTGAGGCAGGTTTCTTTATCATCCTTATAGTTTACCTAAAAATTCAGTTTCTAAAAGAGTTTTTTGCTCTTTTGTTTGTAGATTCTTGACCGTAATTTGGCCTGTTTCTAGCTCGCTCGACCCTATAATGACAACATTCTTATAACCTTTGGCATCGGCGTATTTAAGTTGTTTTTCTAGCTTGGTGTTGCCGTCTAACCAGCAGAAGCAGTTTTTACCTGCGTTTCTAATTTGTTGAGCGAGTTTTAGGCTTTTGTTTAGGTAGGTTGGTTCCTCGCCTTGCCAAACAGTGACAAAGTATTCTAACTCGGAGCTGTTTTTAGCCAAATCAGGTAATAGTTTCCAGCCCTTTAAAAATTCCAGTAGTGTGTAATCCCCCATAGCCACGCCGGTTGCAGGAAGTTTGAAATCACCAAAAATGTTTATTAGTCTGTCAAATCTTTCGCCACCAAAAATGGATCTACGATTGGTTGGGTTTTTATCAAAGACTTCGTAAACTGTGCCGTCGCTGTAGTCAAAGCCTCTAATGATTGAGGGATCAAATTCGCAGTATTTTGATAGGCTATTGTCTTCAAGTAGTTTAAAGAGTTTGGTTATGGCTTTGTATCCTTCGTTGGCGGTTAACATTTCTTTGCCAAAAGTTTTTGTTAACGATTCAATGCTTCCGTTTAAAAATTCTTCTACTTTTTGAGTTTGCAAGTCCTGTAATCCTGCATCCTTTAGTGCAGCTATAAAGTCTTCCAAGGTCATCTTGGATCTTTTATCCATTAACCTTCTAACTTTAAGCTGTGTTTCTTCGTCAAGCTGCAGTAAGTCGTTAAGAAGCAGGGTGATTAATCTTCGGTCACTAACCTTTAGTACAAACATGGTTTCATCTGCACCAAATTCACGCATGATAGCAATAATTAGGGCAAACACCTCAAAATCGGCGGTAGCATCTTCCACACCAAAAACGTTAAATTCCAATTGATTAAACTCGCGGCCTCTGCCAAGCTGGGGTTTTTCGTATCTCCAGTTATTTCCAATCATAAACCACTTAATAGGCAGTTGAAGTTCTTTGTATTTTTGAGCAATTAGTCTTACGGTTCCGGGTGTTAGTTCCGGTCTTATAGCCAGTTTTCTACCACCCCTGTCTTCAAACGAAAAGAGTTGTTCGTTTACTATTTCTTCACCTGTTTTTGAGGCAAAGATTTCATATGGTTCTAAGATAGGGAAGTCGTATTGCTCAAAACCATAGCGTTTACACACCTTTTTCCATGTGTCGAAGATGTAGTTTTGTACCCGCATGTCTTCGGGGTAGAAGTCTCTGGCGCCTTTGTATGGTGCAGAGGATAGTTTTTGTTTTTCTTTTTTGTCGTTTGTCATAGTTATATATTAACGTTTCTA
>CAYRWK010000083.1:0-1577 GCA_964427965.1 uncultured Candidatus Saccharibacteria bacterium
CCATATTTTTGGCGGAAATTTGAATTCCGAATTTTGGCGGAGGGAGTGGGATTCGAACCCACGTGCCACTTGCGCAGCGCTTAGTTTTCGAGACTAGCCCGGTATGACCACTTCGGTATCCCTCCATACACTGTCTAAACATGACCATTGTATCAAAAAACCACCGTTAAAAAGCACTTCCAGAACAAAAGGACTATAATTGGCACATTATGCATTGGATATATGCACATCTTATAGGAGATTACCTGCTTCAAACCGATTGGATGGCCTACAATAAAAAACTAAAATCTTGGCCATGTCTTGTACATACTTTTTGCTATATGCTTCCTTTTTTATTCACAGGACTGCTATGGTGGCAGTTAGCCTTAATTGCAATCCAACATTTTCTTCAGGATCGTACAAATTTTGTGACTTGGTTTTTAAAGATAAAGGGTAGTGGTGATTTTGCAACAGGTTCAGCAGCTCCTTGGTCTGCAATTGTTACAGATAATATCTTTCATATATTAAGTATTGCGTTGATTAGTAGTTTGAAGCTCTAACACTTTGTAAGAACTTTTTCAAAACACACACACTCAAAAATGGTTGACATTGTATATACATAGTGATATTTTTCATCTGCGAGAATAGAGTTTAATGTTCAGAAGAACAACCTGCTGCTTTGTGAGTGTGGCGTTTGTTTTGAGGATGTAATAGAAGCTGTTTTGGAGGATAGATTGTTAGGGATATTGGAACACCCAAACAAATCCCGCTATGCGCGTCAAAAATTATTACTAGTGCTGGTTAAGAGTTATGTTTATGTTGTACCCTTTGTAGAGGATAAGGAAAAAGTATTTTTGAAGACCATTTTTCCTAGCAGAAGATACACTAAAATATATTTAACGGAAGGGAGGGTGAAAAATGAAAAATAGAATGACTAAAAATATTAAGTTAAATAAAAACGAAGAAATACTAAGTAAAGCTGTAGAAGATGGTGAATTCATTAAAGTTTCGGATGAGAAAGACGAAATAAGTAGACTCACTAATATCTTCAAAAGCAGTTCTAGTAAAAGCGTCAACATAAGGCTTGATGAAAATGTATTGGTCGAGATAAGAGCAAGGGCTAAGGCCAGCGGCATGCCTTACCAGACTCTAATAAAAACAGTGCTTTATCAGTACGCAAACAATAAGCTTAGTGTCGCTTTATAAACCGAGTAATGCCTCACTTAAAATTTGAGCGGTGGGTAAGTTCCCATCAAAGGTAACAGTTTTATCTGCCAGGCTTTCGAGGTAGTCAGTTTCTACCTCTGATTGCTTTATTAGGACAATTTTTTTATCTTTGGCTTTTGCATATCCGGCTTCTATTCCCATCCCGGTACTTTTTACTTCGGAAGTAACAATCATCAAAAGCACGTCACATTTATCTAGGTTTTTAAATGCTATGGGCATTATCTCCGATTTTTCTACATATAGCTCCCCCCACTTTTGAATATCTCTAAAAAAGCAAAATGTCTCATGTCCTAGGGACTCCATATTACTTGAAATATGTTCAATAGTTTCACGAAGTAGTTGTTTATCAGAATCGGTAAATTTGTAGGCTA